>JBIJCS010000032.1:0-16378 GCA_044344575.1 Pirellula sp.
AAAAATTGATTTCACTCCCCAATCTTGGTGTCTATTACCATCGACCCTCATTAAATGGCCCTGCGCGATCGAAGCAATCCTTCGGACTCAATCCGAATCGCCACGCCTACCTGTGCCCGCAAACCGCATTTAAATTCCATCCCGACTTCGACGAAGCTCTCTGCGGGATCCTTGAAACAGACCCTTTGGCCGACTTGGTATTCATCGAAGGACGCGTTACCGCTTGGACTCAAGCACTCAATCGACGATGGGAACGTACCCTGCCCGACGGTCTAAAACGCGTGAAATTCTTGCCCTCACTGCCAAACGCTGATTTCCTACATCTGCTTGCATGCGCCGATGCCGTACTCGACCCGTTTCCGTTCTGTGGCGGAAACTCTAGCTATGAAGCTTTCGCGGTCGGTGCACCCGTCGTGACATATCCCGGAAAATTTCTCCGTGGTCGCCTCACATACGCAATGCTGCAACGCATGGCAATCCACTCCCTAGTCGCCTCTAGCGTCAAAGAATATGTACAGATCGCCGTCAAACTCGGTTCCGAACCCGATTTCAATCGAGCTTGCCGTCAACAAATCCTCCAACAATCCGACATCCTCTTCAATAACCCCGAAGACGTCCAAGTCTGGGATTCACTCTTCCAAAATTGGATTGCATAACCCCCCAACAATCTCCTTAAACCTCAATGCGCAAGCTCAACACCGTCAAATCAATGTTCTGACGGCTTCAATGAAACTGGGAATCGGAGGCAGATTCTGCCTGGTTCTACGTTCGCAGGAGAGAATTTTTCCGTACGGTGCGGTGAAGCGGTCGCACGCTTATGGTTGCGTGACTTCCAAATCACCACACCGCATCCTCATGTTCGCAATGCCTAACCCAACGACCGCGAAACCCACCACGATACTACAGCCAACACGGTACTACAGCCAACACGGTACTACAGCCAACACGGTACTACAGCCAACGGGCCGCTGCATAACCAACCACTCGAGAAACATCACCACTAATCGTGGCACTGGTGTCATACCCCAACTCCTCGACTTCCGTTTGATAACCCAACTCCTTAAGAGTCTGCATCACCAAAGCTGCCGGTACCACTCCACACATGCTGATTGCATTCTCGCGGCATGTATCAAACAGCAACTTCGCATCACCCGCTTTCAACGCATCCAATGCTAGTCGATCCTTTCGACGATTCTCTTCCTCCGTAGCAAAGTGATTCATATCGCTGGATATCACAAGCAACACCGGTTCTGAATGCTCCTGCAATACCTTTGCTAACTGCCGAGCCGCAATCTCAATCTCCGACCAATTCGCACTCCCCATCGCAATGCACACTAACCGAGGACGTATCCCAGACGCACTCGCCAAACGATCGAGAATCGGCAACTGTACTTCCGCACCATGCTCGCGAAGATGCGCCGTGGCATCCAACTCCATGCCCGCAACCTCAGTAGCAATCTTTCGACTCAGGTCTTGGTCGATCTCAAAACCAACACTACCCGGCAACTCCCAATGCCTTGCCGAAGAAACAGCCCAGTCTGCTCCGATGTTCGTATGCTTGGGCCCAAGAATAACTACCGTTGAAGGTATGTGACAACTACGCCAAGCATCGGTAGCGATTTGTCCACTGTATTTGAATCCTGCATGCGGAACCATGATCGCACGCACATTTTGGACCGGTTGAGTTTGAGAATTCGACTCGAATTGACCAAGCATCCCCTGGAGCTCATCGTAGTCCGCAGGATAGAAACTACCACCTAAAATGGCCCTGCGAGGACGATCGCTCGCTTCCGTACCAGGTATGTTGGATGCCAATAAAGAACTCGCTGTCGACATACATCCCACAGAAATAATCGTTATCGGTAACGTGCGGGACTTCACCATCCCAGAAGCTTCCTCTACCAATGCACGCACAGACTTGGTCGCATCAAAAGCAACTGCAACGCGATCTCCGCACAACGCGAGAATCCCTCGCTGCGTGGGATCGACACCGGCTAAATCACAATCGCTCAACGATTCACGCAATCGAACTCCATCCCAATCCCCAACCTGAATAGACCCATGATGAGCAGGGCTATATAGAACTGTGACCGCTACGTCGATGTCAACGGATTGATCGAATCGGGTGCGACGAATCGTCTGCTCTGCAACACGACTCAACTCAAAAATACTCGATTGCAATGGAACACCTGGACGCAACGATGTTTGAATCCAGTGCGCCATGGGTGCCTTCGTCGCAATGTCCACTGCTGACAAAACAATCCCATGAACCGTGCCATCCATCGCATCTAAAACGTAGTAGTTCGGCGTTGCACCATGCGAAAAAGCGATCATGTTCTGGATGACCGC
The DNA here is from genome assembly GCA_044344575.1 of Pirellula sp. GTDB lineage: Bacteria > Planctomycetota > Planctomycetia > Pirellulales > Pirellulaceae > JBKCUI01. The sequence continues at coordinate 2,350 of JBIJCS010000032.1, forward strand.
ACCCTTGAGCTTCATCAAACTCTCAAAGTCACCCGGCACTCCAAGCTCAGGTAAAACATCCGGAAGCCCTACTGTGGAAAAGCCACCGTCCATTTCAAGCCCCTCAAACCACTCCAGTGATATCGAAGGATCCTTCCATGCTCCCGCCGGTAACCCAGCTTTCGTGCACAACGCAGCTAAGTACTCTTTCACATCCCATCGTTGCTCCATTGGAACACTCGGCAAAAACAACCCTGCCCGCTGACCATAAGGACTATCACCCTTCGATGATATTCGTAACCCGTGCTTGCCAAGCTCAATCGACTTATCTCGCTCCTGCGCAACACCCGGAACCACTTCCGGTGAAGACAACAACGTGACGTGACAAGATAGATAAGGCAACTCCACACCTGCGATCGCTGGCATCCGCGGATCGTCTTTCGCTGTACGCTCAGCCGACTCAATCAGTGCATCACGCAACGGTGTCGGACGCCCCAAAAATCCACAGCACCCCCGAAGCGTCCTACCACGCTTCAATGTCGTAAAACAACCATAAACGTATTGACCTGCCAAATCCCCTAAACCAGCGAAGAGATCCTCACCATACCTCGCCTTCAATACCTTCGCAGCAACAAGCTTCGCGGCTACATCCTGAATCGCCTTCCGCTGCTCATCACTCAAACTTGAAAAGTGCAACAAAGGTAGCTTCTGAATTCGAGGGTCTTGCATGGTTTTATTCAATGGAACTAAAGGGATTGAAGAGGAAATCGAAGGTTGGCCAACCGTGTCTCGCTCAGAAAATCTTACCGACTGAAAAGGACGCATGTCGATTGGAAGCCTTTTACGCCCCCAAGTTCCCACTTGCCCCTGAAATCGGCCCACAAGCGGTCTTTTACAAGCTCGACATTGACCTTCATCAAGCTGCACGCGATCGATCGTATACCAGTCTCTTTCAATCAGTAACTCTCCGCAACCCGGGCAATACGTCGTCGCATGCTCGCGGCTATGCACATTCCCCACATAAACATGCTCAATTCCATGCGACTTCGCAATTGCATAAGCTTTCAACAACGTTTTCAAAGGCGTCGCAGGTCGATCCATCATCCGAAAATCAGGGTGAAATGCCGAAAAATGAATCGGCACATCCGTCCCCAACGCCTCGACAATCCAAGCACACATCCGCTGAAATTCATCTTCGGAATCGTTTTCTCCAGGAATCACCAAATTCGTCAACTCAAACCATACATCGGTTTCCAATTTCAGATAACGCAATGTCTCCAATACAGGCTCTAAACGCGAATAGGTTATCTTGCGATAAAACTCCTCCGAGAAGGACTTCAAGTCGACGTTCGCCGCATCCATCCAACGAAAAAACTCCCCCCGAGCCTCCGGCGCAATATAACCCGCCGTCACTGCCACCGTTGCTACTCCTCGCTCCCGGCAAGCCATCGCAGTGTCAATCGCATACTCCGCCCAAACCACCGGATCGTTGTAGGTGAAGGCCACACTTCGACACCCATAATGCTCAGCCGCTGCCGCTATCGACTCCGGTGTCGCCTCCCCAGATAACTTGCTCACCTCACGCGACTTGCTAATGTCCCAGTTCTGACAAATCTGACACCCCAAATTACAGCCAGCTGTGCCAAACGATAATACACTCGTCCCAGGATAAAAATGATGAAGCGGCTTCTTCTCAATCGGATCAATACAAAAACCAGTACTGCGGCCATACGTATCGAGCACCATCCTGCCTTGCTCAATCTTGCGCACAAAACAAAAGCCGCGATCCCCCTCCTTCATCCGACACTGCCGAGGGCACAAGCCACAAATAATCCGCGCAGAATCCTCGCTATCGACTTGCCACCACTTACCCGGTGATGCGCCTAATTTCTGCATCGCCGTATCTTTCATGCATTAAACCTACAACTGAAACGCATCCTCTTCTGCTTGCTCCGCATACAACGGCATATACCGATAATAGACCTCAAGCATCATCGTTGCCATACAAGTACAATACAAGCGACCTCCCGCTTGTGAACTAATCCCCTCTTCAAAGAACCAACTCCCTGCACCATGCCCCGTCTGAACCTGCGACCCAATCAATAACCCCTTCATCTTCTCGTTCCAAGACTCCCACTCCGCCCCACCATATTGCTTAAGCACCTGCGTTGCGTAGTAATTAAAGTAACTATCCCCCGCACGCGGACCCGACTCGACAAACTTCGCTACCGCCGCCTTTATCGATGGATCCTCCTTGTTCCATCCTGAATACATCCGACACAAGACACCACACGCCGTCATCGCAGGACGGTAATCCGTCGGATTCATCTTCTTGGAATCCAATGAATAGTGATACCCAAATCCACCAGGCACCATCATCGAATCCAAAAAGAAATTCGCGCGACGAACCGTGTCGATGTCATAGTTCAATCCAGACATCGCTGCACTCTTAATCGCCATCATCTGCCAACCCACAACCGATGTATCCCCAGGCATCTTCCCTTCAGGAAATGGTGAATAATGCCATCCACCCGTCTGCGGATTCTGCGCTAATGTCATGTAGTTAATGCACAACTGCGCCGCTTCCAACAATCGAGGATCACGCGTCATGCCATAAGCTTCACACATGGCGATCGATGCAATCCCATGTGCATACATGTCGTCTAACCCCTTGCCGTGGCCATCACCAACCCACCAAGCCCCAAACCCACCTTGCACCTTCATGCTCTGAATCAAAAAACTCAGCCCCTTAAAGACCGTCTCTTTGTACTCTCCCTCCATGTGCGTCTGACCAGCCCCCAAGAAACACATCAACGCCATCCCCGTAGCCGCGTTCATGCTAGGCGTACGCTCTCCTGGCCGATCACACTTGCCACCACACACCAACGGATGAGTAAATGTCCAAGCTCCCGTTTGAGGATTCTGATGCTCAGCTAGCCACTTCAATGCCATCGACACAGCACGCTCCGTCTCCGTCGATCCGCCAAACTTCTTTAGCAACTCTCGCTTCGTCTCCTTCGATCGACTGTTCAATGACGCTCGCATCGCTGCACTGCTCTGCGCCGCAAGACTCGAGGCAGGAGCAAGAGACTCACTCAAACTACTCATCGAAACCGCCGGGGCCTCAGCTACCAAACTGCTCAACTCCACTTCCACCTTCGCATCCACCGCCGTCGGCTCAACCGTCGGAACATCACTTGGCATGTCCTCCGTCTCGGTCTTCATCTCCGCAGTCGAATCGTCCATCGAAAACTCTTCCAATGCATCCGACTCACTACCCACCGGCTCTCCTACGTTGAGCATCAAACTGATCTCTTTGCGAATCGGTTCAATGTTCCAAGCTGCTAACCCTAATATCGCAGCAACATGCACTACGGTACTTATCGCCCAACTCGGAGCTGCACTCCAAAATCCACCCCTTCGACGCGCAGGAATCGCATTCTCCTCATCGCTCTCCTCAACATCACTCTCCCCACCATCCCTGCCACCACCATCCCTGCCACCAGCGATACCAACTCCCGCAGCCGCTTTCACCGACTTCCCAAGCTGAACCTTCAAATCGCTCGAACCCGACACGTTCGGTCGCAATCGCTGCACAGCCTCCTGAATCGGCTCGCCCTGCTTCAAACCCTCCCCAACACTCTTCTGCCCTTCCCCAACACTCTTCTGCCCTTCCCCGACCTTCTTCTGCGCTTCGCTCGGCGTCTTCTGCGCTTCGCTCGAGGGAACAGAAGCAAATCCAGGCAACCCGATATCCAAACGATTCAGATCATCTCCAGAATTCGACATCTCACATCCCTCCACGAACGGCGGACTATACGCACTGAAAACCCTATCAAGGGAAGTTTGTTCGGGATTAGCCTACGAAGTCCTCCCAGAAACGTGTACTATCTTAGCAGTTTGCAGAGGGCGAGTGTACTCAAACAAATCCATTTTCTTCTACAACGATTTCTAAACGTTTCCCCATGAAATCTACCCCAAACGCCCCCCAACTCATCCACGCAATTACCCTCGCAGCGACCTCCCTCGGTCTCTCTCTCGTCTCTCTGAACTCCGGCTGCACAAAAAACAACCCGCCTCCAATCCCCATACCGAAACCAGTCGCATCAAAGCCCACTACCCACCCTCTGATCATCGAAGTCCGTGGGTTCAAAAACTCCCAAGGACAATGCAGAATCGCACTCTACCACGGAAAAGATGGCTTCAACCAACCCGAACAAGCCATTCTTAAATCAACCGAACCTATACCCACTGCAAACGCAAACCCCACCTCCGTCCTTTGGCATATCGACCAATCCACACTGGAAAATGCCCTCGGAGACCAACGAACCACCCACTCAAAACTCAAACTCGCAGCCTCAGCGCATCATGACAAAAACACCAATGATAAACTCGATAAAAACCCCCTAGGAATTCCTAACGAACCCTACGGATTCTCCCAAAACCCAAAACGTGGATTCGGACCTCCATCCTTCGATGAAGTCTTCTTTGAATATCCAACAGAACAATCAACCGACTCAGCAGATTCCTCCCAACACATTATCATCGATATCCGCTAACCGTTTCAGCCAACCGCTCTCTCAAACGCTTGCTCCTCCATCCAACCTTCAGTACGCTCCAGTCCCCTCAATCGATCCCCTTCAATCGACCTCATGGTACACGGCAATCGAATCACGCAAAACGTCGGAGCAAGACTCACGCAACAAGCGCTCGCACACCCCGAACAACTCGGTATCGCCACCCCCGTCGGATCCTACAAACAAAAAACCTCACGACGCTACCATTCCATCAGCCTCTCAGATCTCGATCAACGATCCACTTGCATCGCTGCTGGATTACAAGCGATGGGGGTAGGCCCTGGAAAGCGAATTGCCCTCCTCGTTCGCTTCGGCGAAGACTTCATTACCCTCGTGTTCGCACTTCTCAAATGCGGAGCGACTCTCGTTCTTGTCGATCCAGGCATGGGAAAAAAGAACCTTCTCAACTGCCTCGCTGCAACAAATCCTGACGGGTTTGTCGCCATCCCACTCGCTCATGCCATCGTAAAATTCAAAAGTAACCTTTTCCCCAACGCACGCTTGAATGTTACCGTCGGCTCTCGATTCGGTTTCCTACCCGCACCTACCCTCGAACAACTCGAAGCTACCCCTAGCTCTCGATTCGTGCCCCCTCCAACAACCCTGCATGACCAAGCCGCAATTATCTTCACTACAGGTAGCACCGGCCCGCCCAAAGGTGTGATGTACACCCACCAAACCTTCATCGCGCAAATCGATATGATCGCGCACCACTACGCTATCCAACCCGGCGGCCTAGACCTCAGCGGCTTCCCGCTCTTCGGTCTCTTTAACGCTGTCATGGGTGTCGGTACCATCCTCCCAGACATGGATCCAACCAAACCCGCCGACGTGGATCCACCCAGACTCCTCGACGCCATCGATCAATGGCAAATCGATCAATCCTTCGGATCACCCGCTCTCTGGACGAAAGTCGGTTCCTATTGCCAACAACATGGACGCCGCATGGATTCACTCCGACGCGTCCTCTCCGCAGGTGCCCCTGTCCCCCCTCGCGTACTCGAACAAGTCCGCGCAGCGATCCACCCCGACGGAAAGATGTTCACCCCCTACGGTGCCACCGAAGCTCTCCCCATCGCTTCAATCGAATCCCGCGAAGTCCTCGAACACACCGCCAAACAAACACGCGCCGGAAAAGGTACCTGCGTCGGAAATCGTTTCGATTCAGTCCAGTGGAAAGTGATCGAAATCACCGATGCTCCCATCGAGCGCATCGACCAAATCAAAGAACTTCCACCCGGTCAGATCGGCGAACTCATGGTCTATAGCCCCAGCGTCACTCAATCCTACGTCACTCGCGTAGATCAAAACGCTCTCCATAAAGTTCTCGCCACTCCTCCAACACTTCCCGATAACCAAACTCACCCACAAGAAACCATCTGGCACCGAATGGGCGATGTGGGATACCTCGATGAACATGACCGATTCTGGTACTGCGGCCGAAAATCTCATCGCGTCATCATGAATGACTCAACCCTCTTCACCGAACCCATCGAAGCCGTCGTAAATACCCACCCATCCATCTACCGAAGCGCTCTGGTCCCACGCGGACAAGCTCCCAACCAACAAGCAGTCGTCATCGTAGAACCTTGGCCCCAACATCGCCAATCCGTTCTACGCAATCTCCCAAACCAACAACAAGCCTGGCGAGAACTACTTCAAACCGCTCACCCCAATACCAACATCGACGAATTCATCGTCTACCCCACCAAACTCCCAACCGATATCCGCCATAACTCCAAAATCTTCCGCGAACAACTCACCGAGTGGCTTCGACGAATCCCACCCGACACTAAGTATTCGTGAGCACTCCTACCACAAGCCCACTACCCTCACATCGATATTTCTGACAGCTCCAATGAGAATCGACTTCCCTCACCAGATCCTCGATCGGTGACACACACAAATCGCACACCCACAAATCGCAACCCCACGAATCGCACCGAGGATCCGAAGTACCCTCCGACTCTCATCGACTCAACTACCCGATGCAGTCCTAAGCTCAATTGGCCTTCTGGGGATCGACCTTCTGGGGATCTGTCTTGTGGGGATCTCCAACAATCGCAATCCGCAACTCTCTCAACTGCTTCTCGGAAACAAAGGATGGTGCTCCCATCATCAAGTCTTCCGCACGCTGATTCATCGGGAACAAAATCACTTCGCGTATGTTCGGCTCATCTGCCAATAACATTACGATTCGATCCACTCCAGGGGCTGACCCCCCGTGCGGCGGCGCACCATACTTGAACGCATTGATCATCCCCTTGAACTTCTCGTCCACCACCGACCGATCATAACCCGCAATCTCAAACGCCTTGTACATGATCTCCGGCTTGTGATTGCGAATCGCCCCTGATGACAACTCAATACCATTGCAAACAATGTCGTATTGGTACGCAAGAATATCCAACGGATCCTTCGTCTCCAACGCTTCCATTTCACCCTGCGGCATCGAGAATGGATTGTGACTGAAAATCACTCGCTGCTCGATCTCATCCCACTCGTACATCGGGAAATCGACAATCCAACAGAACTTGAACGTGTTCTTCTCAATCAAATCCAACTCGGTTCCAACCCGAGTGCGAACCATCCCCGCCAACTTCGCCGCATTCCCAGGCCTGTCACAAGCAAAGAACACTCCATCATTCGGACCTAGCTTCATCTGAGCAACCAACTGTGCTACCCGCTCCGGCCCAATGTTCTTCGCAATCCCACCACCCTCTCCACCCTTGAAGTTGATGTATGCCAATCCCGCAAACCCCTCGTCCTTCGCCCACTGATTCGCGGAATCAAAGAAACTTCTCGCTCGTGTACCAGCTTCCGGTGCCGGGATCGCTCGAACCACCGCACCCGCTTCAATGCTCTTCGCAAAAACCGCAAACGGACCTCCACGGAAAATCTCCGTGACGTCGGAAATCTCAATCGGATTGCGCAAGTCCGGTTTGTCCGAACCATACTTGAGCATCGAGTCCTTATAAGTAATCCTGGGGAACGGTGGTGGTGTTACCCCCCGCCCCTTCGAGAACTCGTCAAAGACTCCGTGCAATACCGGCTCAATCGCCGCAAACACGTCGTCCTGCGTGACGAAACTCATCTCAAAGTCCAACTGATAGAACTCTCCAGGTGAACGATCAGCCCGCGCATCCTCGTCGCGGAAACATGGCGCAATCTGAAAATAGCGATCAAATCCAGCAACCATCAACAATTGCTTGAACATCTGCGGTGCCTGCGGCAAAGCATAAAACTTGCCATGATGCACCCGAGATGGAACCAAAAAGTCTCTCGCTCCCTCCGGACTCGAAGCCGTAAGAATCGGTGTCTGAAACTCTGTAAATCCTGCTTCAATCATCCGCCGACGCAAACTCGCAATCACCTCACTGCGAAGCGCTATGTTCGCGTGCAACTTCTCCCGACGTAAATCCAAGAAACGATTGCGCAACCGAATCTCTTCTGGATACTCCGCATTTCCAAAAATCGGAAATGGCAACTCGGATGCCTCCGAGAGCAACACTACCGTCGTAGCCTTCACCTCAATCTCACCCGTCGGTAAATCAGGGTTAATCTGAGCCGCTCCCCGAGAAAGAACTTGCCCCTCCACGGCGATGACAGACTCAAGCTTCAACCCCTCAATCAACGCAAAAGCCGAACTGTCGCGGTCCACCACCACCTGCGTCACTCCGTAGTGATCCCGCAAGTCGACGAACAATAAATTGCCATGGTCTCGCTTGCGATATACCCAGCCAGAGAGCTTTACGGACTGACCTGTATGACTCGACCGTAATTGCCCACACGTATGTGTTCGATATGCGTGCATCGTTTAGTAGACTTTCGAAGCGGCGCGTGCTGCTTGTTCTCGTTTGCTTAGCCACAGCAAAATCGGTGCTGCGACGAAGATGGAGCTATAAGTACCAACTAGAATCCCCACGAGCAAACAAAATGCAAACCCGTGAATACCCTCTCCACCCCATATGTACATCAACAAAATGGCAACTATCGTCGTCGATGACGTCAGCAACGTCCGACTCAATGTCTGTGTTACCGACGTATTAATCATCTTCTCGGTCAAGTTCGGACTCTTGCCCTTCACTTCCCGGATCCGGTCAAACACGACAATCGTGTCATTGAGCGAATAACCAATGATCGTCAAAATCGCCGCAACAATCGTCAACGAAATCTTAAAGTCCTCGATCAACAAAAACCCTAAAGGCTTGAACAACCAATGACTGATCGCAAGAATCCCAATCGTAATAAGCACGTCGTGAATCAACGCAATCACCGCCGCAACACCATAAGATACATTGTTAAAGCGGAACCAAATGTAAATCGTGATGAACAACAAACTCAACAACAATCCCGCTATCGCTCGTTGTTGCATCTCTCCCGCAACACGACCCTCAATCTTGCTGAAAGACTGAAAGACCGGCTTCGAACGAACCGATTCCGTCATCTTCCCAAGCAACGATGCTGTGGTCGCCTCGTCAAACGGTAACTTCACCGCCCACTCCGAAAACCCAACTTCAGACGACCGAGTCCAATTCGTCCCACCCACCGGCTGAAGATCAATCTGTGAATCTACCAAATTGCGACCAACACCACTCGCAGCCGCAACCAAACCCTCAATCACCTGCGAAGCATTGAGCTTCGCTGAACTCGATCTGAGCGTGTCGCGGAACGTCAAATTCGCTTCCGTCGTAAACTCAGGTGCAAAACTAGACTTCGTCACCTCCGCTGAAGGCACTTGCTCAGATTGCCCACGCACCGCATCTGCCGCTGGCACTTCCTGCCCAGCACTCGCCGCTGCTGGCTCAGTGGCCGGATCCTGATAGGAAACCATATACGTTCGGCGGTCCCTCTGAACCTCAGGCAACACACTCGATTGCGTCTTACCCGCAATCTTCGACTCCATGTCGTACGTCACCAATGATGCTCCCTGCGAACCATCAAAACCCTTTACCAGCCGCTCTCGAACCTGTGCGTCATCCTTCAACGACACATCCAACTTGTAAACGGAGTTCTTCGCAAAGTCCTTCATCTCAACGTTCGTCAATGTCGTCTGAATCGGCAAGCCTCGCTCGTCCTCATCAAACGCACGCTCCGCTATCTTGCGAACATCATCCGGTTCCATCGTCTTGTCCAACGCAAATACAACCGATGTCCCCCCATTAAAGTCGATATCAAGGAACTCCTTGCCTCGCAATAACGTTGCAATCAAGCCAATCGCTATCAACAACCCAGAGGCGACGTAAGCCAAATTGCGATAGCTCAAAAAATCAATGTCGCCCGGACCGAAAAAGGACCGCTTCACCTGGTTGACATAATCAGCCATGTTCAACTTGGCAAATCCCCATCGCTCAGCAATCTCAAACAAATTGTGGGCAAAGAACACCGCCGTGAACATGCTGATCGCCAAACCAATAATCAACGTAATCGCAAAGCCCTTGATCTGCTCCGTTCCGACATAATAAAGAACAAACGCACTGATCAATGTCGTCAAGTTCGAGTCGAAAATCGTCGTCCAAGCACGATCGAAACCGTTGCGAATCGCCATCCGAGTCGTCGCCTTCTTCTCACGCTCCTCTCGAATCCGCTCAAACACCAACACATTCGCGTCAACACTCATCCCCACCGACAATACCAAGCCCGCTAATCCTGCCAGCGTCAGCGGTTGCCGGAACAACATCATACAAGCCATAATCATCGCTAAGTTCAACGCGAGCGAAATCGTTGCGACGAAACCAGCAAAACGGTAATACGCCAGAACACCAAACACCGTGGTCGCTAATCCCAACCAACTCGCATACTTCCCCTTCGCAATCGCATCCGCACCCATCGTCGCTCCAACCACGTTCTCGCTGATCGGCTGCTTGCTAATCGCTCCAGGCAACGCTCCAGAATTCAAAATCTGAACCAAAAACTCAACTTCCTTGAGCGAAAAGTTCCCTTCAATCTGACCATCGCGAGAAATCGGACTGTTCAAACTCGGAGCCGATAACACAACTCCATCCAGAAGAATCGCCATCCGCCGCTTGAACGTTGTTATCGTATCCGGCTGGTTGGCGATGGTCATCTTGAGCATCTTCTCCGCACCACCCGTCGACATCACAAACGATACGAGATAACCACCATTCTTCGAAATCTCTACCTTCGCACGAGATAAATCCGAACCGTTGACCTCCACATACGGAGTTCCATTCTTCTGCAACGCCAACAAGACATCGACGTCCTGAATCTTTTGACTCGCCAACCAAAACTCAAAATCATTCGGACGACCCGTAGACACAGGATTGAGTATCTCTCCAGTCCGAGCATTGCGGATCGTATCCCCAGGTACGTAACCCTGAATCTCACTCGCGCCCGATTGACCCGCCGCCCGACCCAACGTTCGCCATACTCCCGCAACCTCAGGCTCCCCTGTCGCCTTGCTCGGCAAAGTCACCTCGCGACGAAGCCGTATATCCGCATTCGGATTCTCAGCCTGGGTGCGAGCCGCCTTAATCAACTCTTCGTGGTCGTTGCCATTCGCAACAATCCGAAATTGCAAAATCCCAGCCTCAGTGATCTTCCGCTTGACTTCCTCAATCTCCGCAGGATCCACGTCCGCAATGATAATCTCAATCTTGTCGTCACCCGCCGGACGTACCACCGACTCGTTCATCCCCGAAGGATTGATCCGGTTCTGCAAAGGAGCAATAAAATCACGAGAGGATACCCGTACTCCCGAATTACCAACCGTGCTCTGGTCAATCTGATAAATCAGATTCGTGCCTCCCTTAATGTCCGGACCTAACTTCAACGTTCCCGTTGCAAGCACAATCCCAGTAGCAATGATCGCCAAAAGGATCCAACTAAAACTCATCGCGTGCGTCGGCATCCGAAGCCGATTCGCAAAAAACCTCCCAAGCACAAAAGGAACGATCACGGCAAGTAAAAACAAGCCAACATCGTAAAGCCCCCGCCAATCACTGACGGTAGTGTCACCCGATCCAAGACTGGTCTGGGCTAATGGAAGGACAGTGGTGCAAAGCAAACAATCCAACATAGGAGATTTAGTCCTTTTTAACGACACGAATCGTATCGCGGTTCAAAGTCAATTTAGCGTTTGAGCTCTCATCGATCCGAATAGTAACAGTTTTTGCATCAGGCTGCGTACTGACCACAACCCCATGCACGCCAAACGAGGTCACCACCCGATCATTCTTTTTCAAATTAGCGAGCTGCTCCTCTTGCTCCCGCTGCGCTCGCTTCGTCGATCGCTGAGCAGGTAACAAAACTCCCAAATACAAAACAGCAAACATGATCGAAGCAACCAACAACGGATTGCCAAGTATCTCTTCAAAAAACGTCGGCTTCGGCTTCGGCAAACCAACCACCGATCCAGACTCCCCACCCCGCACATCTACCACAGGCAACGATTCCGAACTGCCTACCTCAACCCCATCCTGACTCCCTGCCAGTACCGCCAAAGCCGCCGAACTCTGCACAGCCATCGAACTCTGTAAGGGCACAAGCGCAACGAAGGCGCACAGGCACAGCCGAGTCCAAATTCTTGCGTTCCAGGATGCCATGGGTCGTGGCTGTCGCTCAAGAGGAAGGATAATGAAAATTCGGGGTGTAAGTCCCAAAGCTCGAGTAATTTACAAGAACGAAGCAGTTTACGGGGATTGAAAAAAGGTCACAAGTCCAACCAAGCAACCAACCCGCGATTGTCACCCCCCCACCCGACGCTCCCCCTTCCCCCCCAACCAACGAAATAACTCCGCCCAAAAAACCAACCAACTTTTGACTTTTTAATACTAACTCGCTAGTATTAGAGCAGGTGTTTTCACGGATCCGCGTGATCGCCGACACTTCGCTGCCGGATTCTCATGCACTACCCGCAGGAGCCCAAGTGATGCACACAACACGCCATGCCGCCAAACTTTTATTCCTCGCTTTCCTTACCATCCCCCAAACACTCCTCCACAGCACCCCGCCCGAACTCTCCACCCGACCTCCACTCGCCTACGAAGGCTTTCGCAATACCGTCGCCCGCGAATCCCAAGACCGCTCCGCTCGTGAAAAGTACCTAAAAGCCTCCAACAAAGGACTCTCGCTGCTCAAGCAAAGCAGTGAGAACTACCCGAACCATCGCCAATGCTTTTCCTGCCATCACCAAACCCTACCCCTCTTCGCCATGCACATAGCCGGACGCGGAGTTCGTCACGATTTCTTCCAAAATGAAGGACTAGCGATCGAAGAATTCAGCTTCAATTCCCTAAGAAACGACCTAAAAAACACTCCCAACGACGAAGAACTCGACGGTCGAGGCCTAACCCTCGGCTACGGAATGTGGCTGATGGACCTCAGCAGAAACCTCCATCCCGAAGACAAACTTGCGCTCATCCGAAAAGCAATCGCTACCCAACAACCCCAAGGCCACTGGCGAATCCACTCCCAACGCCCTCCCGCCGCATCGTCTCAAGCTCTCGCAACAGCTCTGATCGTCTCTAGCCTCGTAAAACACACTCCCGACCCAGATCTACCCATCCACGATCGACTTGCAATCCACCAAGCGATCTTTCGCGCGATGGTCTGGTACCTGCGAGAAGACGAGCCAAAGACAACCGAAGACGCCTGTGGCATGCTTTGGCTGGGCTCCGCCTTTCGCAACTACGTACTCCTCGATCGCAAAACAGCAGAAATTTCCAGCGAAAACTCCCAAGCCCTCTTGGCATCGCATTCACAATTCCGGGGCCCCCATCCCGGGAATAACCACCTCCAAAGCAACGGAGGCCCACCAGGCTGGCCCGGTGGCATCCCGCCGCAAAAACGAAGCTTCCTCGACTCGCAAGATCATGACTTAATCCAAGCTTCTCGCCTCCCCCCCAAACCCTATGACCAACAAGCCGACCAGCGAGGAAACTACAAAGCCCTCGCCAGCATCGTCGGACTGGAAAACTCAAACCTGATCCTCGATAAGTACAACACCCACGACGCCGGAGAACTACGGCTAGCAAAAAGCCCCCGCTGGCGAGCCTGGCTCAGAGAAAACTACTCGAAAGAGGAAATCATCAGCCTCTTCCAAGCCGACCGCCGCCGCGGCCTCCGAGAAGCCGGCAGAAAACTCATCGATCTGCAACATACAGATGGTGGTTGGGGCCAAGCCCCCAATCTTGAAAGCGATCCTTACTCTACCGGCATGACCCTCTTGGTCCTCAAAGAAATTTACAGCGACCTCGAAACCTACCGTGATTTCCAAACCTACGGCGGCGAAAACTCCTGGGAATTGCAACGATTTATCGCAAAACGCTATCTTCGATGGCCACCAAATCCTCACTCCGATAACCAACGCCCAAGCCTTCGCCTAACACTCCCCTCCTACCCACACTTTGAATTTGAACACCGCGCACTGAAGTACCTACTCAAAACCCAAAAAAAGGACGGCTCCTGGCACGTCTCGAGCCGCGCTACACCCGTCCAAGAGTTCTTCGATA
>JBIJCS010000389.1:0-4904 GCA_044344575.1 Pirellula sp.
TATGAATCAACTCGAATTGCTCGGGATCGCCGACAATACGATTGTCTTGTTCGCATCGGACAATGGTGGAGTGGGTGGTTATGCCCGTGAAGGAATCAAACAAGAGGGGGATATCACGGATAATGCTCCGCTGCGCAGTGGCAAGGGGAGTTTGTATGAGGGAGGGACGCGCGTTCCATTGATTGCGCGTTGGCCGAAGAAAATCGCGCCGAAATCATTCTTTGCTGAACCGACCATCCATGTGGATCTATATCCGACGTTACTTGAGATTGCCAAGGCTCCGAAACCCGAGCAGCCCCTGGATGGTCAAAGCCTCGTACCTTGGATGATCGATCCAACCAACCCTTGGACTCGTGATGCAATCTTTCAACACTTCCCGGGATACCTCGGAGCTGGGCAAGGGAAATGGCGTACCACACCAGTCAGTACTGTTCTCGCGGGCAATTTGAAACTGATGGAGTTTCTTGAAGACGGCCACCTCGAACTCTACGACTTGGACAAAGACATTGGAGAGACCAAGAATCTCTTGGAAGAATACCCAGCGGTTGCTAAATCCCTCCATGAGAAGTTGGTCGGTTGGCGCGAAGTACTCGGAGCGAAGATGCCGACCAAAAATGTTGACCAGAAATGAGAAGGTAACGCACTGCGGAGCAAGTCGACTTCGTCTGAAACCCAGTAACCTAGATAGGTATCGCTATGCAATTTCCAATCTCACGCCGAAGTTTTCAGTCGGCCTTATTTGCATCCAGTTGCTTGAGCCTAGCGAGTCGTTCACATGGCTCGTTTTCGTCTAAGAAATATCGAGTTGGGATCATCGGAGCTACGGGGCGTGGGGATTATGGACACGCGGTCGATGTTCCGTTCACGAAACTTCCGAATCTCGAAGTCATCTCGGTAGCGGATGCCGACGCGAGTGGACGGGAGAAAGCTAAAGCTAGGCTCAAGGTTGAAAAAGTTTACGCGCACTATCGCGAGATGCTCGATCAAGAGAAACTGGATCTTGTCGCGATTTGTCCCCGTTGGATTGATCAGCATCATGCGATGCTGATGGCGGCCGCGCAAGCGAACTGCCATGTGTACATGGAAAAGCCGTTTTGCCGATCGTTGCTTGAATCTGACGAGGTTGCAGGCATCTTCCGAAGCAAAGGGCTGAAGCTTGCCATCGCGCATACCGCTCAATATTCGCCCGTGTTGCATACCGTTTTGCAACTCGTGCAGGATGGAGTGATTGGTAGTGTGCTCGAGTTGCGAGGACGTGGCAAAGAAGACCAGCGCGGCGGAGCTGAGGATCTTTGGGTACTAGGTTCTCATATCTTTGGAATGATGAGATCCTTCGGCGGAGGAACACCGATCGAATGTTCGGCTCGCATCACACAAAACAACGAACGCATTCGAAAGTCCAATGTCTTCGAAGGGAACGAAGGACTTGGGCCGCTAGCGGGCAATGCTCTGCAGGCCAACTATCAATTTGCGAATGGGGTTCAAGCAAGTTTTGCTTCGAGGAAAGCGATGGCGGCGAATCCTAGTCGGTTTGCGTTACAAGTTTTTGGTTCGAAGGGTGTGCTGGAGATCGAAAGTGGATACCTTGCACCAGCGTATTTGCTGCGAGATGCAAGCTGGTCACCGGGGCGTTCAGGAAAGAACTGGGAAAAGGTGACTTCGGCTGGCATCGCACAACCGGAAGCAAGATCGGACGGTAATTATGAAGGTGGGCATCTTGCCGCAATCCGAGATTTGATTCAAGCCATTGAGCAAGACCGTCAACCTCTTTGTGGACTTGACGATGCATTAGGGATCACCGAAATGATCTTGGCCGCTTTCGAATCGGAACGATTGGGTACTCCTGTTTCGATACCTCTTGCATCGCGTCAACATCCGCTGACCCTCATACGGGAATAAGTCGAGTTGCCGCATTATGAAGCCGATCCTAATCGCGAATCCTGTTGCAGGAAAAAAGCTACAGTCTTTTTCCTCTCTACATGAAACCTTGGGAGATTGGGTACCAGAATCAGCCCCAATCGAAGTAACTCAGTACGCGGGGCATGCGGAGCAAATCGCGAGAGATGCTTGTAAAAGAGGATTTGATACGCTGATTGCGCTTGGTGGGGATGGGACCATTCATGAAACACTCAATGGAATCTTAACCAGTCAGGTACCAGGGGTTCGACTTGGTATCTATCCGATCGGCACGGCCAACGACTACGCATTCACTCTGCGCAAGGAACGAAGCAAACATGATCCGTTCAGTCGCCGGGTAGATATCGGAAGGGCAACCTGTAATGGTCGGCAACGTTTTTTTATCAACGTAGCCGGCTTGGGGTTGCCCGGAAGAGTTGCAGATCTCGCACGAGGGATGAAGCGACTGCCGGCCCGCGTTCGCTACACCCTTGCATTGATGCGATCGATGGGTGCGAAGTATCGGACTCATCCACTGCGGGCTTTTCGTGGAAGCAACGATGCGCGAGAGGTTGAGTCTGCTCTGAAGGAATTTCTGATGATCAGCGTTGCGATTGGCATTCGCGAGGGTAGCTACCCGTTAAACCCCAATGCAATCGTGGACGACGGATTGTTTGATGTGCTGGAAGTAGGGGCGTTGCGTCGTCGAGACATTGTCCGATACTTCCCGAGAATTCTCAAAGGTGACATTCCGACCGATGACCCAAGGATTACGACTGGCCGGAGCGAGAGTTACCTCATCGAGTGCGAGCATCCTGTCCCGTTCCATTTGGATGGAGAAGCTTTCCACATCGGCGAGGACAGGGATCTGTTGGCAAATGGACAGTTTTCGCGATTTCGGTTGCAACTCGAGGTTTTGCATCAGGCGTTGGCTGTCGAGTTACTCAGGTAGTTCTTTGGCTGGTGGTGCTCTGGCTGGTAACTCGTTGGAAGATCGCTCGTTGGGAGTGGAGGTCGCCATTCTGGAGCGCAAGCATATCGGCTGGGAGTCGGTATCGAGCAAATCGGCCTCGAATCGGCTTCGAAGCGAGTGTGCCGCAAGCGGCTTGATTGCGGTGTGGTCAGCTTGAGTGCGGTGTATTCGAATTGAATGCGGTGGGTTTCGTCGCGTTGGGCGAGAGTAAGCGAGTTTCGGATCTGTGCAAGAAGAGTGAGTCCAAGAATCGCTTGGGAACTTTAGCTTAACTCGAAAAAAATTCCGAGAGCGTTTGAATTGGAATGGAATTTGTTGAATGGGATATGCAGAACGGTGGAATTCCCATTCGCTGGTTGGCAATTCGCCGAGCGGGTTCCTTGTTCCCTGTTGATTAGTACCCTGTTTTGATGCTTGCGAAAGCGCATTGGAGACTTTGTGATGACCCAATCTATCCTCTCGATTTGCCCCAGGTGGGCTTTGTCAAGGCGCACGCTGAATCGTCCTGTACCGAGCATGTTTTCGGTGTCGGGGAGGTTTGCTGGTTTTTTATTGGCGATCGTTGCTTGGAGTGCGCCGGTTGCCCAAGCTGGGAATCCGTGGGTGTCAGCCATCGGAGAGGCACGTGTGGCACAGCATCGAGCGGAGGATATTGCCAATCGGATCAAAAAGACCGATCCAAGAAATTACTTGGTTCGCGATGCCATGGAGTTCGATCGATTGTCCTGTGCGATGGTGGAATTACTGCGCGGTTGCAACGTATGCAATCGGGCGACCTGTAATCAAGTGCAGTCGTTGTATCATCAGATGGAAGGGGATTGGGGACATCTCAGATATGCTCTGTGCGCAGACCCTTGCCTTCGCGGTGACCGAACCCTAAAGGGGCTTGCCGAGAGCATGGATACGCGAATGCGAAACTTGTGTAAGGCGATCGATCGTGTGATTGAACGGGAATTGCGTTATGCACCTGTCCCTCAGTATTCCCTACGACCGGCGTATCCAAATTGCCCACCGAACCAATCGGTTCCCTTTGGGATTCACCAAGCTCCGGGGTTTGGGTTTCAATCTCAAAGTCAGCTTGAACTCCGCTTCTCGGCTCCGAGTCGTATGACGTTTCCGCACCAGCTTGGGACTCCCAATGGTTTTGGGGGACCGCAGTTTGGGGTTCCGAGCAATGCGATTCCCTTTGGAGTACCGAGTCCTTATGGCAATGGTTCGTATCCTTCGATGCGGGTACCGCCGCCGCAACCTGGTTTTGGGATCCGCTCGGAGTTTCGCAGATCCTTTTAATGCTAGCACCGGGGTTTCGTACGAGTCACAAGGTGCAAGAAATGTTGATGGTGAGCGTCCGCATTGGCCGAAGAATCGGAATATTCGGAAAAGATTTTTTGCACTGCATTCGAACCCAACTGGAAATTATGATCCATAGCAGCCTCGGCAAGCACTTCGTGCTCTTTGGCTTTCTTCTTGCGCTTTGGGTCGCAAACGTGTTTCCTGTGCAGAGGGCAGAGCATGTTCTACAAGCCTCTGCGATTGTCTCTTCGCAGCGTTTGATGGCACTGCAGTCTTTGTCGCGAGAGAAATTAGGCGATCAATCGAGCGTCCGTTGGATTCGATATACAAGGTCTACAAAAGCGGTACCGCGATCGAGGATCGAATCATCGGTTGAGCATTTGCATCTGGAAATTGGTGTTCGGGCAAATGCAGGTTTGCGGGAGATTGAACAAGAGCTTGAACGGTTGACTATGCCGTCGAATGCGAATGAGACGATCAGTAACGAGAGCAAACGTGTCCGTGCTGAACGTTGGAGACTGGTAGCGATCGATCACCAGATGGAGCGATTCCGATTGGATCGACAACGAGAGGAGAATGCTCTTGCCGAGGCTGGTCTAGCTAAGGATGAGGCTACCGATGTGGCTGGGAAGTCGAAACCGGCGGTTACCATTTCATTTCGCAAGCCTTTGCAGGACTCGGGAATGATAACTACGGCCAAGGCTTCCGAGACAAATCCACTTGATTCCGATCGGGTTGGGTA
>JBIJCS010000390.1:0-4903 GCA_044344575.1 Pirellula sp.
GCCTCTTCCAGAACCGGATCGCTCAGGTTCAAGTTGTACTTGCACCGTGTACAGATCTTCCGTACCAAGCGTTGCGCCAGGACCGCAATGACCGAACTGGCCACCATGTACGCCGGCACACCCATGTCGGTCATCCGTGTAACGGCACTGGGCGCATCGTTCGTATGCAGCGTACTGAAAACTAAGTGTCCAGTCAGACTGGCTTGGATACCCATCTGAGCGGTCTCGGTATCTCGCATTTCCCCGACCAAGATGATGTTGGGAGCTTGCCGCAACATGGCCCGGATGATGCGGGCGAAGTCGAGTCCGATGTTGTGCCGAACTTCTACTTGGTTGATTCCCGGGAGGTAGTACTCGACCGGATCCTCCGCCGTGATGATTTTTCGGTCGGGGCGGTTGAGGGCGTTCAAAGCGGCATACAGGGTAGTCGTCTTGCCAGAGCCCGTCGGGCCGGTGACCAAGAAAATCCCATTAGGTCTTTTAATGAGGCCGGTAAAGTTCTTGAAGTCCCGGTCGCCGAGTCCCAGTTGCTTGACCCCGACTTTGATGTTGTCCTTATCTAGCAACCGCATGACGGACGATTGACCGTGGCTCGTCGGGATGACAGAAACTCGCAAATCGAGCTCCTTCTCCCCAACCGTAATCTTGATCCGCCCGTCCTGTGGTCGGCGACGTTCGGCAATGTCCATCTTCGCGAGAATCTTGATCCGCGAAAGAATCGCACCTAATAGTCGCCGAGGTGGGGAATCCCGTTCCACCAACACACCGTCGATTCGATACCTAATCCGCACCCGATCTTCAAAAGGCTCAACGTGGATGTCCGATGCCCTTAACTGAACCGCCTCCTGAATCATCAGGTGCACTAATTTCACGACAGGAGCCGAATCGTCCCCTTCGCCATCGCTGGCGGTCATCTTGTCTTCTTCGGTCTCGGTAAAGTCGATTTGCGTGTCGGTGAATTCCTGCAACATCGAGTCAGCCGACTCTTCGCCCGCTTGACCATAATACCGGTTGATCGCCTCGAGGATGTGCTCTTTGGGCGCGAGAGCGGTTTCGACCTTTCGGTTGAGAATAAACCGGAGCTTTTCGATCGTTTCGATATCAAAAGGATCGTGTACCAAGACTTTGATGGTCTCGTCTTCGTCCGAAACGGGGATGATCGTGTTTTCGCGAGCCACCGATTCAGGCACCAGCTCAATGATATTATCAGGGATCCGAATTGCGGTCAGATCCACGTACTCGAAGTGGTGGAATTCCGCGAGGGCCTGCGTGACTTCTTCTCCGGTGGCATAACCTAGAGCCACCAGAACATCTCCGACGTTCTTGTCATCCTTCCGCGCGATCGATTTCGCTTCGTTGAGCTGGTCGAGGGAGATGGTACCACGGGAGAGGAGAAGGTCGGTGAATTCCCGAGCTGGGCTAGCCATGGACTGGGCTCCGTGAAACAAATGTAGATTGAAACAAATTTCTGCGAGAACGTTCTGCGAAACTGGTTTCCGCAAGGCACAGTAGAATCGCAAAAGGTACTACGCGGTCAATTTGGGGTGCTAAGAACCTCGGCGATAGCGTAATGTTCAAGTATATCGTGCGGTGGGATGGTGTCACAAACACGAATCGGCTGGGAACGCGACGAATTCTATGAAAAATAGTGAGCCTGGTGCTTCTCGGACCCTGATCCTCTTGGCACTTCTTACCTTATACATCGTCTGGGGTTCGACCTATTTGGCGATCCGCGTCGGCGTAGAGACCTTTCCGCCATTTCTGATGGGCTCCACCCGCTTTGCCGTCGCAGGACTGGCCCTCTATGCCATACTCGCTATCAGAGGCCCGGTTCGCCTGACTGGCAAGCAGTGGATGGATAGCGGAATCGGCGCATTCTTTATGCTCCTTGGTGGTAACGGATTGGTCTCATGGGCTGAGCAAGCGATCCCGTCGGGGGTCGCGACTTTGGTGATCTCCTTGAATCCTGTCTTTTTCGTTTTGGCTGAATGGCTGGTTTCCCACTACGGCAAAGCTGGCTTGAGCAGCAAGTCTGGGCGTCCGAACCGATGGACCTGGATTGGCTTGTTCGTCGGTTTCCTTGGTCTGCTGATTCTTGTCGCTCCTTCGCTGGGCGAAGGTTCCGGGGAAGTTTTTGATATCGCCCGACTCGGTGGTCTCATTCTGGCTTGCGTGAACTGGACCATTGGTTCGATGTTTGTACGACACGCCCGCGAACCCGCCGAACCGATGCTCGGTGCCGCCGCTCAAATGCTTTGCGGCGGTGGTTGGATGCTTGCAGCAAGCTACTTCGCAGGTGAACTAGTGGATTTTCAATGGTCGCAGATAGCCCCTGAAGCTTGGTGGGCCTGGATCTACTTAATCCTCGCCGGATCCCTCCTGGGATACACT
This sequence comes from Pirellula sp., assembly GCA_044344575.1. Taxonomy (GTDB): domain Bacteria; phylum Planctomycetota; class Planctomycetia; order Pirellulales; family Pirellulaceae; genus JBKCUI01. The sequence continues at coordinate 2,392 of JBIJCS010000390.1, forward strand.
TCGTTCGTTTGGTTGATGAAACACACTTCGCCAACCCTTGTGAGCACCTACGGGTACATCAATCCCATCGTAGCGGTTTTTTTGGGTTGGTGGATCCTCGGCGAGCCGGTAGGCCCGCGCATTGCTTTAGCAAGTCTTACGATCATCGCGGGGGTCGCCCTCGTCTCCCTCTCCAAAACTCCCGCTTGGTCCCGGCGACGCAACTCGGCTTAACAGCACTCCATAAATCGAAGAAGCGAAGACTGGTAGATTTTGCGAATCGCGTTATGATTCGTGTTCAGGGCAAAAGGGTACGAGACGACTAGAACGCCTTGAGGAACATACATTGAGCGACGAGAGCAAACCCGGGTTTTTGGCCTTAGAAGACGGCACCGTATTCGAGGGCATATCTATTGGAGCTTCCGGGGAACGCGATGGAGAGGTCGTTTTCAATACCTCCATCACCGGCTATCAAGAGATCTTGACTGACCCAAGCTACCGTGGGCAAATCGTCACGATGACTTATCCGATGATCGGTAATGTCGGAATCAATGCTCAGGATTTGGAATCCGCCGGTCCCCATGTGGCCGGCTTCATCGTTCGTGAGAGCAGTCGGCTGTTTAGCAACTACCGCTCCGAATCCTCGCTTGGCAACTACTTGGTCGATCACGGTGTCGTTGCCATTGCAGGAATCGATACCCGCGCGTTGGTTCGCAGAATCCGCGACAAAGGAGCCCTGCGAGGCATCATCTCCACCAACGACTCGAATCGAGACTCGCTTGTTGAAAAAGCCCGATGCAGTCCAGGGCTCGTCGGCAGAGATTTGGTCCGCGAAGTGATCCCGGAACGCATGAAAGCTTGGTCTGAAACGCTGCACTCCTTGGCCAGCCAATACGCCTACGGTCAATATGCCAACGGCTCAGACTCCAAGTCCCCGCACGTGGTCTGTCTCGATTTCGGAATGAAGTGGAACATACCCCGGCACCTCGCATCCCGAGGCAACCGCGTGACGATCCTGCCAGGCACAGCGAACGCTGCTGATGTACTTGCTCTTGAACCCGATGGAGTCTTCCTGAGCAATGGCCCTGGAGACCCAGAGCCCTTGATCTACGCACACCAAACCATCCGCGAACTCTTGGGGAAACGCCCCATCTTCGGGATTTGCCTAGGACACCAACTACTCTCGCTCGCCAGCGGAGCTAAGACGTTTAAACTCAAATTCGGTCACCGCGGCGCAAATCAACCTGTTCTACACCATCAAACCGGTCGCGTCGAAATCACTTCCCAAAATCACGGCTTCGCCGTCGAAGAAGCTTCCATGCCCTCTTGCTTGGAAATCACTCACCGCAATTTGAACGACAACACCATCGCCGGCGTGAGGCACCGCGAAGTACCGGCATTCAGCGTGCAGTACCACCCCGAGGCTTCCGCCGGACCACACGATAGTGGATATCTGTTTGATACATTCCAAGACATGCTCAAGAAGCACCCATCATGCTCGCCAAACGCGTGATACCTTGCTTGGACGTTCACGCCGGTCGAGTCGTGAAAGGAACCAACTTCGTGCAATTGCGCGATGCTGGTGATCCGGTTCAAATCGCTGCACGCTACGAACAAGAAGGTGCCGACGAGCTGGTGTTCCTCGATATTACGGCTAGCCACGAAGAACGCTCGATCATGATTGACGTCGTGCGCCGCACAGCCGATCAAGTCTTCATGCCTCTTACCGTCGGCGGCGGTATCCGCACCCTGGAGGATATCCGCGACTTGCTCCAAGCCGGATGCGACAAGGTTTCCCTGAACTCCATCGCAGTCAAAAACCCCGACTTTGTCCGCCAAGCCGCAGAACGCTTCGGATCGCAATGCATCGTTGTGAATATGGACCCCAGACGGGTACAGCGCGATGGAAAAGAATTTTGGGAAGTCCACATCCATGGAGGCCGGACCCCCACTGGGATCGAAGTCGTCGAATGGGCCCAGCGCGCCGAAGAACTCGGTGCCGGTGAAATCGTCGTCACCAGCATGGATCGCGACGGAACGAAAGACGGATACGACTTACCCATCACTTCCGCTGTCTCCCATGCAGTGAAGATTCCGGTCGTCGCAAGCGGAGGCGCGGGCCATCCGCAGCATCTCGTCGACGCCATCCAAATCGCAGGTGCCGACGCCGTTTTGGCCGCAAGCATTTTTCACTTCGGGCAATACTCCATCGCCGAAACCAAGAATTTGATGGCCCGAAACGGTATTTCCGTTCGTCCCTGTGGATAGAATTACCTCGGTTGGCCAGAATTCCCGATGACAGCGACCGACCCATTGAACAAAATACGTGCGGTAAAACCAGATCGGTCCAAACCGCCGTCCGTGTTCGAACACCCTTTTCCTTCGCGTCGACCTTACACTGCACCCGAAATCAGCGGGTCGGCAAGCACGCCGCTTCCTTTTCACTTCATCCTAAACTTCAACGCCTCAACTCGGAACTTTCATGGCCATCTCTGAACCACCACGACCAGGAAACCCAGGACTCAATCCAACC
>JBIJCS010000033.1:0-16328 GCA_044344575.1 Pirellula sp.
TAAGTGTTCGAAGATCGCTTCTTTCTGATTTGGCTTGATCTCAACCAAGTTGTGTTTCAGTCGAATATCGATCGACTTGCGTGCAGCGACTTTCTCAAGAGTCTTGCGATACTTTTCGACAGCAAACAGCGCCCCTTGTCCTGATGCGAAGATAACATTCGATTTGTCACGCACGCCTGATTTACGGAAGTGGTCATCGGCCAGGTACATGATTTTTTGGGGAGCGCCACCGCACTTCACTGCGGTATTCGGCATAGTGAATAGCGCGGTTCCGCCCTTGAACTTGCTGACGCACTCCCAGGTGTAATCAACTTGTTGATAGGAATAGTTGCTACAGATTTGATTTGTTCCAACTCCTTCGGCCAGCCCTGGAATTTTGTTCCAATCGACCTGAATGCCGAGAGCGATCACGAGGTAATCATAGGTAATCCGTCGACCGCTCCGAGTCACGACGCGATTTTGTTCGGGTTGTAACTCGGCCACGTAGTCCTGAATCCAGTCTGCCCCCTTCGGAATAAAAGCGGATTCATCTCGTTCACTCTGCTCCTTCGGAAAGACTCCAGCACCGACAAGTGTCCATAGTGGCTGATAATAATGCTTCGTCGACGGTTCGATTATCGCGAGATCAAAATCCTTGAGCTTGCGACGTAGCTGTGCGGCCACGGTAATGCCCGCAGTCCCTCCGCCTAGGATTAGTATTTGGTAGTGATCTTTTTTATTGGTAGCCATAAAAGAATTCCTGGGTTCGTAAGGCAAATGGGAATCAAAAACGTCAATCAAGCAACTCGATCCAGAACCAACCCCGCAGCTCTCCTTCTGAAAAACCAGTCGCTTGATCTTGTGGATAAAACGTCGCTAACTTCTCTTTTACATCAAAGGCCAATGACTCGATGGGGCCATGGCGTTCCAGGATTGTCCTTGCAACCGGCCGTCGCAAGCATGACCAAGGTAAATTGAACTATCAATCGCTTCATAAAGTACTCTCTATCCTAAGAATCATTTTGAGGGCATTACTGTTACGTCAAGAAGCAGCAATCGACATGTGTTTTGCGATGTATGCAGGCTCTCCCATTCGCTTCAGCAGATCCAATTGAAGCTCCAGCCAACTCATGTGCTGTTCCTCATCGACCGCAATGCGCTCGAAAAGTTGTCGCGTACCGATGTCGTTTTCAGCGGACGCTTTCAGCGAAGCTTGAGTGTAGAACTCAATCGCTTGCTTCTCATCCGCGAGATCGGTCGCAAACATATCCATCAATGAGGCCGCACGAACGGGCTGTTTCTCAAATGACAATTGCGGATCACCTTTGAGAAAGAGAATTCGAACCAGGAATTGCTCCGAATGCACAAATTCTTCCTGCAATTCGGCTCGCATTTTGGTCGCCAACAGGTCCAATCCCCAGTCATCCAAAACACACGCATGCAATTGGTATTGATGCATCGCGGTAAGCTCCATCGCAAGAGCCTTTTGCAGGTTTGATATGGTTTCTCTGTTGCTCATTTCGTTTTAATCTCATTTTCGGTTTCGTGAACAAACGCTATTTGTTTAAATTTTCTGTAATCGATATGTTGTTATAAAGTGACTGTTCGAAGAATGACGTAGGTCGCGACCAGGACGATGGAAACTGCGAACAGACGTTGCAGCTTTGGACCAGCCAATCGTTGCGCTAGCCAGCTGCCAAGAAACAACCCAGCAAGGCTTCCCACTGTGAATAGACTCGATGTTTGAACCGACAGCTCTCTGCCGGCCAGGAAGTAGTTGGTTGCCCCAGATAAACTAACGAGAGTGACTATGAGGAGCGATGTTCCAATCGCGCGTTGCATGCCCATATATGCGAACGAGACCAAGGCTGGGACGATGATGAAACCGCCACCGACACCAAACATCCCGCTCAAGACGCCTGTGCTCAAACCAACAACACCCAACAACATCGCGCACTGAGACGTAAGACGCAAACGTCCTTCGGGGTCCCGTCGACACGTTGGACCAGCATTATCGCTGTCGAGGATTGGTAGATTGGCTGACTTTTCATTCGCCTTCAACCACATTCGAACAGCGATCAGAATCATCAATCCGGCGAACAGAGCAAGTAAGACGGACTCTGCAATATAGTCTGCCAGCTTAGAACCAATGGGCGCTCCGATCATTCCAGCGAAAGCAAACAGCAGGCCAGTGGGGAACTCAACCATCCTTCTTCGAGCTCGTTGAACGAATCCGACAAATGCCGTACCTCCAACCGTCAGAAGCGAAATTCCAACTGCCTCTCTAGCGGGCACTCCCAATCCATAGATGAGAATTGGAACAGCAAAAATTGCACCACCACCACCTGTGAGACCGAGCGAGAAGCCAACAAAGGCTCCTAGCACGATAGTCAAGATTGCAGTGGCGTCCATATGGGTATATTCGGTTTCTAGAAGAGGCGAATGACGGCAGGTTTTGGAGAGGAATTTAAGTACCAACCGTAGTTGGCTCTTCGAGGTGAGTGGGCAGTCCTGATGCGAGCCAGGCTTTGTATCCTCCAGTCATATTCGTGACATCGAACCCAGCTCGCTGAAGAATACTACTACCAATTGCGGATCGGCCTCCAGCTAGACACTGGACGACGATTGGCTTGGACTTGTCAATCTGTGAAAGCTCTCGCATGAGTTTGCCAAGGAACTGATGTTGCGCGTTGTTGATGTGCCCTTCATGGAACTCAGTTGCTGCACGGACATCGACGAGTCGGACTGATCCGTCCTCTATGCGACCAGCTAATTCCCGTGGTGTGGCAGAGGAATATGTTTCCGTAAATTGTTTCTGGACATCGGCGGCTTTGATGTCGAAGTATCCTTGAACTTTATCGATACCAATCGAACGAAGGCTGCGCAGGTTTGCGGCTAAAGAATCTGCATCTGTCAACAGATAGAGCGGATTGTTGTAATCGACAAAAAAGCCAGCCCACTGCACGAGTGAATTCGAAGGAATGTTGATCGATCCAACAGCGTGACCATCTGCGAAATTCGCAGAGTTGCGAATGTCGATCACCATCTGATTCTTGGCGGCTTCTCCCAGCTCAGCCGATGGAACAGAGTTTACAGTAGGCAGATTTCGAATGAGCTCGGGTCCGACTTTGTTAACTCGCTTCATGACTGCAAAGTAGAACGGAGTTTCTGGCTGATCCGCGAGGATGTAGTCAACAAACTCTTGCTCGTCATGATATTGCAGCGATGGATTGAAGAGCTTTTCATAGCCGACTGTGGATGAAGGAATCGCTCCAAGCCCCTTACCGCAAGCGCTACCAGCACCATGCGCAGGCCATACTTGCAGGTGATCGGGAAGGCTCTTGAATCGTTCGATCGAATGAAAAAGCTGTCGAGCTCCCTTTTCGGCGCTCCCTACAACTCCTGCGGCAGTCTCGAGCAAATCAGGTCGACCAATCGAACCGACAAAAACAAAGTCACCTGTGAAGATTCCCATCGGTACGTTTGCGCCGCCCCCTTCATCTGTCAACACAAACGAGATGTGTTCTGGTGTATGGCCAGGAGTATGCATCACTTCCAGCTTGATCTTGCCTACTCGAATGACATCACCGTCTTTGAGCAGTTCCGAACTGTGCTTGCCAGCGAATTGGTACTTCCAATCGGCAGGCCCTTCGTCCGACAAGTAGAGCTTTGCCCCAACTCGGTCGGCTAGTTCACGCGACCCAGAAACAAAGTCAGCATGGATATGCGTTTCTGCCGAACCTGTGATTCGCAATCCTTCTGCGGCGGCTGCTTCGAGGTATTGATCGATACTGCGACTCGGGTCAATAACGATCGCTTCGCCGGTGCGTTGGCAACCAACCATATACGAGGCATGAGCGAGGGACTTGTCGTAAAAGTATTTTAGAAGCATGTTCGATTCCTAAATTGGATCAGTATGTTGGGGTGAATAAACGAGCCTGTTCGAGGGTCAATTGCAGCAACCGGTAACTGGTTCAGAGCACGTCTTGCCTTGGGTAGCAGACGATGAAGTTTCTTCAGGTTTCACCTGATTCCAAGGCATGCGAGCTAGTATGGTCCCCATCGCACATGTATTGGTAAGACCAGAGAACACCAGCCCAGCTCCCATCACCATTGGTAACGACAACCAATAGAGATTGGCGGTCGCCAGCGCAGCGATGGTTCCAGCAACTACCGTTAAACCAGTGATGATTTGCACCTGACAGTTCAATGGAATTGCGCTCTTGCCTCGGATAATCGGTACGCCTGCCGTTGCACAAGCCATCGTGCCGCCATCGACGTTGATCACGTTGGTGACGCCAGCAGCTAACAATTTTTCACAGGCTTGGCGACTTCTTCCACCTGAGCGACAGACAACATAAAGCGGATCACTTGATACGCCGCCAGCAGTCCGAAGAGTATTGGGGTCTAAACGATCCAGGGGAACATTGCGAGCGACAGTGACATGCATCGCTCGAAACTCGACAGGCGTTCTCACATCGATCAAGTCAACATGCTTGCCGGAATTGATAAGGTTCTTGAGTTCACTTGCGGTAATGCTTTTCATAATTCTCTAAATCCGTTTAAGCTTGATTGAAAAATGTAAAGTAAGTTTGAGTTGATTGGCTATCGTTTTGGTACCCGACAAGTGCTTAGCCCCAAAGGGCAATAGGCTGGACAGAACCCAACCACGCCAGTCAGCAATGGCACTAAACCGAGGTATCCCCACGGCGTTTGCGGACCGACAAAGACCAGGGCTAGCAAACCAATGCCCGCGAGGACTCGAATCGTTCGATCGATGCTGCCAAGGTTTGGCTTGATCATGATGCTCTCCTAAATCAGTTTCTTATTCGTTATGTGAGGGTAGAGCCATCACAGCCCAATTGGTTACAATCTTTCTGGTTCGAACGCTTCAAAACGATTCGAACCGACATTTCTCCCGTTTGAACAGAAAGTAACATGGAAAACCAAATCTTGGACGAACCGACGGAGACGGACCTGCTGCACCAAGCCAAATTAGGTGACTTTGCTGCGTTTCAGAAACTTGTCGCTCAGCTTCAACCGCGAGTCTATGGCTTGACGTTTCGAATTCTCCAGCAGGCACATGATGCAGAAGATGCGACCCAGCAAACATTCTTGGCACTGATCGAGCACATTGAGGACTTTCGCGAGGAGTCGTCAGTTACGACTTGGATACTGCGAATCGCGACCAACAATGCGTTGAAGATCCTGCGCAAAAAGCGAACGGTGAAGATGATTTCGATGTCGGAAATGACATCTGAAGACAGCTACGGTGATGTACCGCACCCAGAATTCATCGCACCTTGGAGTCAGACGGCGGATGAGATCGTACAGCAGGCAGAGGTCCAAGCGGAGCTCGAGAAAGCCCTCTTAGAACTCGACGATAAGTATCGGCTGGTCTTCGTTCTTCGGGACGTAGAAGGGCTCTCGGTGCGTGAAACGGCACAAGCCATGGATCTGACAGAATCGACAGTTAAAGTCCGATTACTTCGAGCTCGTTTAGCACTTCGCGAACGACTGACACGAAAGTTTGGCGATATGTCGCAAGCCATGACTCCTGACCACAAACATTCCTAATTTTTTTTGTAACCAATTCACGATTCTCGGATTAAGAACCATACGCAACGTTTGCGAGGGAAACCAATATGACCTGCGAAGAACTTCTAAAAGCACTTAACGACTATGTCGACGGCGCGGAGCTAACGGAGATATGCGAAGAGTTTTCGCAACATCTCGCTGGCTGCAATCCATGTCAGGTCGTTGTGGACAACATTCGTCAGACAATTTCGCTTTACCGAGCAGGGCAACCCTATGCGATGCCAATATCCTTTGGAGATCGTCTTCAGCGATCCTTGAAATCGCGTTGGGAAGAAAAGTTCGGAGCCTCCAACGCTGCGACGGGGAACCGCTAATTATTTTAGCCACAACATAGAATGAGCCAGGGATGTATTATCAGCGATTAGAAAAGCCCAAGCAGCAGACATTCTTCCAACCAAAGTTTACTGCCATCCTCTTCCTGTTGGCGGGCTTTACTGCGATCGCTCAGGAGCCCGTCTCAAAAGAACAAATTGATGACAAGCTTGCGGAAGTCGTAAAACTTGGTGAAGCGATAGTTGAGAATACAACGACGCATCCAATGTCAAAAGTGTACGTTGGGAATGCCCTAAACTGCACCAGTTGTCACTTGGACAACGGAAGGCATGAGAAAGCTGGGACCTTCTTGGGAACGGCCACGGCTTACCCAGCTTGGTCGCCTCGCGAAAACCGTGTCATCACCCTCGAAGACCGAGTTCTGAACTGCTTTATGCGTAGCTGCAACGGCACCCGCCCACCATTGGGCAGCGAAGTTTCTGTGGCTGTGACGACTTATATCACTTCGCTTTCGCAAGGCCAGTCATTGCGAATGAACTCCAAGCGGCCCGTCGGCCCCGGAGCTATCAAGCTGCTCGCTATAAAGCCTGATCAAGCCGACATCAAACGAGGCGAGTCTCTATACACATCACGATGCGCAGAGTGCCATCAGGCAGATGGTCAAGGCGATCAGGATAATCCTCCCGTTTGGGGCGAGCGATCTTACAACGATGGCGCAGGATTGTCGTCGGTGGAAAATTTAGCAGCTTGGTTGAAAGTGGCCATGCCACTGGATGAGACAGACCTTACCGACCAACAATCGCTCGACATTGCCGCTTATGTTAACTCTCATAAACGATCGCACTTCGAACTGAGCAAACACTTGCCAGCCAAGGAAAAACTAGGCGAATACAACGCATCGGATGCGAAATGACTGTTTGTTTGCTACCTATCTCCTATGGAGATTGAAGCTCATGGATCGATCAACCGCGATGAAGCTTTTCTGTGCAGTTGCCTTACTTCTTGCGAATCGATTGGTTGACACGGAGGTCTTCTATCGCCAAGACGCTGACCGGATTGCCAACGGTATGACTTGCGACAGAGATCGGCTGGCTGCGAATATACCAGACGACGCCGTCAACCATCGCTAGGACTATGGGATACTTGAGGGTCTGAACAATTCGTACAAACTTGATGAAAATTGATGATTGGCTCATAAAGCAGTTCACTGCACATTCCAGATAAGGGTGTCCGTTGCGATAACTTCAGGAGCTAGATTCGCATTCTTATAGAAGCCTGCAAAGGACTTCACTTCCGGAGTATCGACTTCGAGCAACTCGGCAACATATCGACTAGACAGCGATTGAAAAAGTAAACGCACTTCAATCTTGTAACGGCCGCTTGGCAATGACATTTCGTAGTCGATCGTATCAGTGCCAGCTAGGAAGTCGGCATCGTTTTCGATCCCGATCGGCTGAGTAGCTACGGCGTGAACATGTTGATTGCTCCACCCTTGAGGCAGGAGACGATTGTCTTTTTTGAATTGGCTCCCTCTCAGTAGAGCGAACGTGAGATTGCCATCAGTATCTTGCATGAAGGTCTCATAAATCTGTACCTGCGCGGAGTTTGAGATCGTATCGAAGTGAGGCTGGGTTGGACCGCCAGCCAACTCCGAGGCAATGGGGCGACCGTGTTCATCACATATCTGGGCAGCTTTATTGACGCGTCCAGACTCGAAGACGATCTTTCCTTGATTGTCGCGGACGATGAACTCGAGCCATGCGCGGCGCGATGGGTAAGCAGTCGGGAATTTGTGTCCAGAAGAGTTCTCAATCTTTACGGAGATTGTGCTGACTGAAGATTCCGTTTGATGTTTAACGATCGATAGTTTGGCTGTGTCTCGCTGCAGCATCTTCCGTGAATCCGCAATGACCCGATCGAAGGCCTCCGGTGGCGTTGATATTCTCAGTGACTGACGATTGTCGCGCAGCAACTGTGTCATGAAGACGTTGCCACCGGCGAACGTATGGCGACCATAAGGTTCGCGTGGATTCAGGAACGGGAAGTCGCGACCTCCTGGGTTGTGAGCAAGCCTGGCGGAGATCGCGTTGCCATCGATATCTGTCTGGGGCACATGGCAACTCTGGCAACTTCTGGCTGTAGCTTGATTTGAATCGACTTCGTCATTGAAGATGGAGTTACGCCACTCAAGATAGGGCACTTGTTCGTGAAGTTGCGCGTGCGTGGCCGTGCCTTGCTTGTCAAAACTCTCAGTAATGACTGTATGACAGGTGGCACACATAGCAGAACTCAAGATGTGGTCGCCTTTAGTGGGAGTAAAACCAACATGACGCTGCATGGGCATCGTGACCGGATTGGCGTGCGGGCCATATATCTCACTCTTATTGTTAAATTGGAAACGGCCTGTAAACGATGCGTCTGTACCGAGATTTTCACTACTGATTTGATGACAAACTGTGCACGAGACTCCATCTTTACTAAGAGCAGCTTTCGTATGGTCATCGCGTAAGAATGCAAGTACTTTGCCATCGGGACTCGTGGTAATTGGGGCGGCCATGGGCGCGTGGCATCGGCTACAAACCTCCTCGATATGCGGTTTCTGGGATGGAGTCGCCGCGACCTCAGCCGACACGGCCGCTTTCCAATACGGGTCGACGGCAGAGTTCGCCATCATCGAACCAGACCAAAGGTCGAACGGAGCAACGTTGCGATTCCTGCTGTCACGCATGGCCGATGCAGCATTTGAAAACGAGTGACAAAGTGCGCAGTCCGAGCTTTTAGCGAAATGTGCTGCGTCCGCTGGTTGTGCCAATGCAATGTTTTGCTGCATTCGCCGATTTGTCTGTGCGAGAGCGGTGGGTTGGAATGCGAAACAAGCGAGTGTTCCAAGCAGTATGATGCTTGATTGACCATTAAATTTCGCAACCCAAATGCCTGTTTTGGTCGTATTCCCAACTAATGGTAGATTCACGTTCTCTCCTTCGTCATGACAAATCACAAGTCAGGAGGATTGATCCTCCACCCGCTGAATTGTAACACTCAATCCGCCGAAAAAGTACATTTTACGTTTTGCCAGACGCGGAAGAGGCTTATTCTCAGAGTTTTACTCACCCTCCCCACACTCCTGCATGCGGGTACACACCGGGTGGCTCAGCGAACCATGCGTGCGTCATGCCAACGCAGCTTGCGATCACTTTGGCGATGTGCCAAACCCCATTACGACTCTTGCCGCATCGGCCCCGCCTTTCTGCGCGGGAAGTTCGCCCTCGCGAAGTCGTCTTCACCTCATGCTTGTTCTCTTGAAGTTACCATTTGGTATACTAACCTCCTGGAGATTCTTATCTCGCGCAGAGGACTTGTCCAATGTGAACGGCACCCCAAAAACTCAATGCCCGAATCCATGATTCATTCCGCCGCCGGGTGAGTCGAAACGTATTGCGAAAGGTTGTTGGTTTGCAAATAACGATCCGCGAGTACACCCCAGCAGATGCAGAGAAGGTTTTTGCGCTTCGAAAAGATCCTCGACTTCGTGGCATGCAGTACGCACCGTCAATACTTGAGAGTCCTGCGTCGCAGACTGCCTTATTTCAACCCGGCCCTGATATTCCCAGAAACGGTTGGAAGTGTTCATGCATACTAGTGGACGGGAATTTTGCTGGTCACATTTCGCAGATATATTCGACTTTCGGCGTAAGCGACACGACTGTGTTACTAGGGTGGAATATCGTGCCTGAGTTATGGGGACGCAAGATTATGGTTCGTGCACTGGAACTGCTATTCTCAGCAAGGTTTGAATCGCACCCCAGGCTTGTTTTCATCGCTTGCTGTTTCGCTTCAAACAACCGATGTTTGCGAGTTATTGAAAAACTTGGCTTCCGAGCTGACCGACTTACTGTCCTGGAACGACTTTCTCACTTTAGGATGACCTGGGGCCGTGAGCGTGTTGTAAAGTACCGTCTTGATTTTGACTTGTGGCAGAATCGCGATCCCCAAAACTGTCAGTAATCGGGGTAAGGAAACCCGTTTCTTAACACTCGCCCCACACCACCACGGCATGCGGGTCCGCAATCATCTTCGTTGTCTTCCCTTTCGATATTCCGAGCCAACAAAGAAACCCCAGGGCGGCGCTGCGCTCTGCCCTGGGCTATCTCATCTAGCCCCGTTGGGGCAATGGATCTGGCCAGGTGAGTTCACCTATGCAGAAAAGCACCGTTTATCCGGTCCGCATTGCGGGGACGAAGTATGGTCGATTTTCTGCTGCAAGAAACAAACTGCATCCAAGTCTTTTTTGGCAATGCCCACGATGCTGGCATCCGCTACACCAAACGCTCAACTACCTGTCACCTGAAGAATTTGAGCGAAAAAATATCACCCAAAAAACCGCGTAAAACCAATGGGCTGGAGTCCGCCAATCCTGGACTATCGCTATTTGTTTTTGGTTGTGCCCAACGGTTGTATGGATACTGCCCTGCCTGGGCTTTGAGTGCCGGGCGACAAACACAAAAGATAGCATTACCTGTGAGCACCTAAAAGCGCCCACTGACAACTGAAGGTGGCTCGCAAATTGCGTCAAGAGAAACGGGCTGCAACGAAACAAGTTGCCCAGTGGCTTGGAAGCGATTACAACAAAAGTATTTTCTCGAAAGTTAAACCTTCGTCACGCGACGCGGCGAAACCCCGTGCAAGATGCCTTTGCATGCACCAAAACGAATGAGGTTCCCTCAGATGGCCTAAATCCATCATGATGAGTCTCTTGAAGGATCCGGAAATTCACGTCCCTTGTTATCGAACCAGTCGGAGCAATTTGTGATGACCGCTTCAATGCACCAGACGTCAGAGATTGCAAAAAAAACTCTCGCACTCCCCTGTGCCTATAAACTCATCTCATCATGGATTTGCCAATTGGCGTGCATTGGAGTTCTTTTTCTGCCATTCGTGAGCCTATCCTGCACAGATGTGGATTACAGTTACTTCCATCGGAAAGGGTGGCGAACTTACAACGGATTTCAACTGGCTTGCGAACCCGTCACAAGTCATTTTTCTCCGCAACCCGAAGGGATCAGCAAAAGCAAGCAGAGCGAAAAAGACTTAGCTATCAAGCTCGATTCCTCAACGAAGTTCTTCGTTCCGACATTTATGCTTGCACCCATGATGTTTGTCCTGCCAGTGGTTGGCCTAGTGACTTTATCCCTAGCTTGCACCATCTTTCAATCAAATCAAGCAGTACTGCGTCGAACCGCACGAACGATCACCGTATTGACGCTTGTCCTGATAGCCCTGAAGCTCACTTTTCAGATTCCCTTTGATCTAGTGTCCGCTCTGATAGGTGGTATTTCTTCGGGTTTTAAAGGAGCTCTACCTTTTCGCCTCGAATGGTTGCCTGCCTATTGGTTCAGTTTTTCTCTGGATGTTCTGCTTCTGTGGTCCATCCGTGGATGGTTCAAGGAGCAAACGGAAACTCAGTACTCCGCCAAACGGAACCTTAAACGACTAGCCGTTGCAAGCATCCTACTGGCAGGTTTTTGGGCCGCATCGCTCTATGTCGCTAATCGGAGAGAAAACCAATACGCAAACAACCTCAAGGTGGCTTACCTCAGCGGCAGGGAAGGCTCACTCGATGAATCGAAGCAGGTACTTGCTTCTTCATCCACCGAGTTCCGGGAATGGGAGTGGTACTACCTTCAACGGCTCAATTACGTAAGTCCTTATTCGAGGTGGCGGTTTGGAGAAATTGGTAGGCATTACCACCCGAGACTTGTAATGAGCACGACCGGCTCGAAAATGGTCTTGGTTTCCAATCCCTTGCCTGCTGAGCCAAAAAGATCAAACCCCAACGACATACCGGCGCAACCGCCCAAAATTACCTCATCGAGGATCATGGTATTGGACACCCAAAGCGGTAAAGAAGCTTTCTCTCTCGAAGTTCCAGGAGACGCGATGGTCGCCTGCGACACCTATTCCACCGAGGAAAAACTGTACGTGTATCAGGGCGATGTTATCAAAAGATATTCTCTCGATTCGGGGCAGTCAGACTGGTCTGTAAACATCGCAAATCCGGTCGAATTGGACGCATGGGACCACGAAGCAGGATTGGAGTTGATAGATCACGGAAGAACACTCGTCGCAACTCTCGAAAAAGGAAACCGGCTCGATTTCTGGGACATCGAATCCAAACAAAAACTCCCCCTTGGATCGCGACCAAATCCAAGTCGAGGAGGCAAAGGTCAAAGGAGCAACGCTCAAACATCGGCTCTCTCTGGAGACGAATCCGTCACCGCGCGTGTGGATGGTTATCGGCCCGACGTGCTTATTCAAAGGAAAGGCAACCAAGACTTCCGATTCAAAATGGTGCCAGGGAGTTCCATGGTCCATCGGACGGAACTGTCCTATGATGGGACAAAGCTCGCCATCGGGAGAATACATCCAGTAAAGTTTATGGAGGCATCTATACATATCGATATCTATGACACGCAATCCGGAGAACTTCTTGGGAATCTCAAGTGTGACTATGGTTACCACAGCAGATACCATTTCACCCGGGATGGAGACCGTTTGCTTGGGCTCCGCCTCGATACGCCAGACCAACGGGAACTGGACTTTAACCGTGCGCAAATATGCATCGATGTCTGGGACTTGAAAGAAATGCGTGGCGGGCAGGTTTTGCGAGGACATACCGATAGCATCGCTTCGATCGATGTCTCCTCGGACGGGAAATCTGTCGCTTCGGTTTCGATAGATGGGACTCTTCGGTTGTTTGATATCCAACGGGGTACATGCACCTGGACCTCAGAGTACCTTGAGAAAAACACCCCAGAAAAGTGGGGGGCATCGGGGATAGAGAACGATCTGTGCGTTGTTTTCTCGCCGGACGACCATAGGATTTATTCCACCGCAGCTCGCAAAACAATGAACCAATGGAATACGCAAACAGGCGAGCGTTCAAGAACATTTCATGCGGATTTTGTAACGAATCGTGAAAGAAATTCGAACTATTTGGAAGCGAGGCATTGCGAAGGATCGATGATTAGAACTTCCCCAACAGGTTCGACGCTCTTGGTGGCTATGGACGGACGCTTTAGCGAGTTTGATTTGTCAAAAGACGAGACCCGTCTCAAAACAAGCGAGATTGACAGAACAGGATTTTTATCCATCTTAGAGTGCGATAAACTCGGTCAAACGTACTTGTTGGTAAACCCGCTCAAAAGGAACCCAAATCGACAGTACTCGAACACGGATTTGATTCAATTGCTCGATGCGCAAACGGGCAAAGTCTTTTGGGAGAAGGTCATCCCGGGGACTACCCGATACGGTGCGGACAATGGCTTTAAGCCCAAGACTCTACCACTTTCTAGCCACTTGCAAAAGTTAAATCCAAACCAGATAAAAATCAGTCCCAACGGACAGTGGATTGCGGGCCCACTCAAGGAAAACAAACTCTTAATTTTTAACCGCGAATCAGGTCGAATCATTCGAGAGATTCCGATCAAAGAAGAGGATCGATTCCCAATCTGTTGGACCACCGATAGCAAACGCTTAATTCATGGCGGCAATGACGGCAGATTGCACATATGGAACCCCATGTCGGGTATCAAGTTGCTGTCGATCATGGCCCATCCACACGGCGTTACATGTCTGGCCGTAACACCCGATGGGTCCAAAATTGTATCCGGGGGCAAGGACGGATTAATACGTGTCTGGGACGCACTCTCGACGTACTAAACCGCGATTTAGCGTATGATTTTCAATCGCTTCCTCCACGACTTTTGACCAACTCGAAGACGGGGACAGACCCCGAGTTCAGAGCTTGGGTAAGCGTACAGGCACCTTGGGTAGATTTATTGAAGCTCAGGCTTGCTGATACGCCTAGGGTTTGTTAGCGACTTTCGGTGGCTGCTTGGGTTTTCAGGCCCATCGGGTCGGCATATAGGTAGCAAGTGGTGCCCCCACGAAGATGCACCGGCCCCGGAGGGGCGATGTCTGCACCAAGGGTCGCGAGCAGGATCAGGCGCATCTTCTACCCTCGGCCCATGAGATCGATTCGAAGTGTTATTTACCCTTGCGCAGTTCCGCGCGCACACGCCGCCGCGCAGCTTGCACGATGGCCGTATCGGCCTTGTCCCGACGCTCTTGCTCTCGGTACTCCCGCACCGCCTCAGGATGCGCAGCCTTCCATCGATCAGGTAATAACTCCTCGATCTTGGCCGTGCCTCGGAGCATGTGCGTAAGAACACTCTCTAAGTACAAGCCTACATCGAGATCCATCCTCAGCGCGCTTGCAACGAGCGACATCAGGCTCGGATTGCGAATCCCTGCGCGCAGGCTCCCAATGAACAACCAGTTCTTACGCCCTACTGCAATCCGCTTCATCAACCGCTCGACTTGATTGTTGTCGATCGGAAGCGCTCCGTCATTGACAAATACATTCAATGCTTCCCAATGGTTGCGTATTTAAATTCTTGGCTACAGGGCCTTCGAGATACTCGCCTAAGACCCTTTCGAAATGGGGACAGACCCTTAGGTCTGCACGTTTTAAATTGGGGACAGACCCCGAGAGAAGAGTTAATGCCACGAGCCTGTCGGCCATCAGTGATAAAAAACCAAGCCAAGAAGATCGGCTGTCCAGTAGCGGCAAACGCTTAAAGTCGATCGAGCGGGTCGAGGTCGGCCAGCGTGTTGCTACCGGGATAAGCCAAGAGATTCGAGATCTCGCGATCGGTGATCCTTTGGCGGTTCCCCAGTGGGATCGGCTCGATCACGAGATCGACTCGCAAACTTGGCGAAAACTGACTCTCGTCATGCACACCCCGCAAGGGGATCGCTTCGACATCACTCTTTTGAGGCCGATCCGGTGGCTGGAGTCATGCAACGCACAGGTTGGCTCTTCGATACACCTGGTTGTTACTGAACAGGGTTTAGATGGATTGGCCGAAGTGCTTGCCATCGAGCCATGTCCTCGCATTTCCTCAGGGGTTGGCCGAGTCGTTACGGGGACCTTCACGCACGTCCGAGGCGGGATCCTGCGAATCAGGCTAGCGGGACTTGCAGAGCCCCTGGGGGTGACCTCGAATCACTCGATCTATTCTGCCGACCGCTTGGACTTTGTGCCAGCCGGAGAGCTACGCGTTGGGGAGACGCTTCGTAATCTCGACGGCGACGTTCGGATCGAGTCGATCGAGCAGCTTGGCACCGAAGAACGGGTTTACAACCTCGAGATCCACGGCGAACACGTCTTTCGTGTTGCGTCTAGCGGTGTGCTGGTGCATAATAGCTCGGGGGCGGAGGGTCCAGTTAATGCAGTACCACAGGGCCATTCTCGAGTTTATCGAGCCGTCAGCGAGGCAGAATATCAAGATATACTTAAGTCCGGTGCGTTGAGACCCGGAGGTAATTCGCTTGAGGGCAAATGGTTCGCGGATACAGTATCTGGCGTCCATAAGCATGGAGATGCTCTTCACGGTGCAGGAAAGTATCGCGTAATCGAAGTGGACGTTCCTGATTCTGTATTGGGCAAGCTTCCGATCAACATTCGCTTACATAACTTGGATGGACGTGGCCCTGCATCGTATGTTGGTTTCGACGATCTAAATGGGCTTTTGCCTCGCATTCTTGGAGGCAACTAATGTGAAGGATGCAAAACTACATTGGTTTCGAAGCGATGAGGGTGGTCGCGTCACGTTACCCGTTTGCGAAGGCGAGCCACCGTACGCTACCGTCGTGCGATTCAAGGATTCTGTTGAGCCGTGGCCGCAAAACGTCGTATGGTCGCTGGTTGTCGAAAAAATTGAAGTGCTCGAGAATGAGTACGACTGGGTTGTACGAGTTCGCTATCTATTCCCAGAGGCTCCGTCCGCAGAATTGAAATCGGGACGTGAATTTGAGTTAATGGAAGGTGGAAGGCTTGTCGCAGAGGGTGTCCTTCTTTGAACCGCTGGACAGTGAACGTGATCGTAGCAGAAACGCTTCAAGTCCGGAGGAACCCCGGTAGATGTTCCAAAGTTGGACACTCGAAGCGTGTTGATGCGTTGCCTTGTCGTAGATGCTGAAACAGAAGAGGAACGAAGCGGTGCCGCCAGAATGTCTTAGCAAGATGCGTCAAGGAAGTTTGTAGTTGGAACACTAGTTCGGTTAAAAGTCTTCCCGGTTGGAATCGCCAGAGACGACGGCGCAAGTCAGCAAGGAATGACCTGAGATGCTTGACTAGAACATCAAGCTAAAAACGGGCCCGATGGTAACAGCCGCGAGTCGTTACGGGGACCTTCACGCACGTCCGAGGCGGGATCCTGCGAATCAGGCTAGCGGGACTTGCAGAGCCCCTGGGGGTGACTTCGAATCACTCGATCTATTCTGCCGACCGCTTGGACTTTGTGCCAGCCGGAGAGCTACGCGTTGGGGAGACGCTTCGTAATCTCGACGGCGACGTTCGGATCGAGTCGATCGAGCAGCTCGGTAGCGAAGAACGGGTCTACAACCTCGAGATC
>JBIJCS010000391.1:0-4866 GCA_044344575.1 Pirellula sp.
TGGGGCTTGCACCACGCGTTCTTGTTCGAAGATCCCGGACCAGTTTCCGAGACTTGGATAGTAGTTAGGCCAGAAGGATCGTTCTGCGGTCGGATCGAGTGAGCCAGCGCGAATCCAGGAACTGGTTCGAAATCGGGAAGCGATCAGCCAAGCCCAAGCGGGTTCTGATTTCTTGTGATTCCAGGATTCGGGCCAAGTGCCAAGCATTTTCCCAAATTCGCGTTCCGCATTGCCTTGGGCAATCGGAGTGCGTTTCGGGAGCGTGGTTGCAGTAACGAGTTGGACGCCATTATTTTGCGAGAACGGAGAAGTGACATTTCCCGACAAAGTATTCGCAATATCGGAATTATCAAGCGCATCGTTTTTCGATGCGATTTGAGAGTCGATCACTAGTTGGACTTCGGCGGAGCCCATATAAGTCATCCATTCTCGCAGTACCATTTCTTGGTACCGTTCCTGGGGGTAACGTGTGGAGATCGTCTGCAATGCGGTGTGCCAGCGGTGCCAGTTTCCTTGGATGCGGGATTCTTGGGCTACCATCCAGAGGACATCGAGAGCGGAGTCGTCGGCGAGTGGTTTAATTGTTTCTGCAAGGGCATCATCCCAAGCGCGTTCGCGAAAGACTTCGCTACCTCGGGTTTGAAGCAATTGTGCGACGCTGGTTTGAGCATTTGCGGATGCCATCAGGAGTTGCAATTTGGTTTTGTTTTGGATCCGTTGAGCGAGTTTGGATTCGTCGCGGATGACCAAGCCATCGGTGGGATGGGAGATCGATGCGCCTTTGGGGACTAGCAAGCGGTAGTTGGCTTTATTCGCGAGAGCGAACGGAGCTTGTGCATTGGACGCATAGGCACGGTGGGCGTAGTAGTGTCGGACGTCTTGTAGGACTTGGCCTAGCAAGCGGTTACTGGATTTCAGCAGCATGGAGGGTGAGAGGGACAGGCCAGATTTTTGATCGGTGCGTTGCAGGACACGCTGAACGACCCAAGGTGGCGTTGGGGCTACGGTGAGGTTTGGGGTGGGTTGGTAGGATACATTGGCAGCGAGTTCGATCGCGCGGGTGACGAGTGCTGCGTGGGCACTCTCCAAGGTATCGGATGCGCTCGGATCGCCGGTGACGATCATATCGGGTTGGTATGCACGGATTTCAAGTACAAGTTTTCGGAGTATTTCATCGCTGAAGGATTGGTAATAGGCTAGATCGCTGGCTTTGAAGCCAACAGGCATGTTGCTGATGGGGTAAGCACGAAATAGGGTGATATGGTTCGCTCGGATGCTTGGGGTCAAGCACTCCAGTGCCGAGAGGCGATCGAGTTCTTGGTGGAGGACTTCGGTGAAACGACGATCATGGACGACGATTGCACCGCACTGGTGTTGTGTTTCATGGGTGATAGAGCTGAGGATATCCCAAGGGATCGCTTCTTCGGTGGCGGAGATGCTCAAGCATAGGAGTCTCGAGGCGGAGGCGTGCGAGGTTTTCCAAGCGTTTCCGCCATTGCGTGATTGCAAGACATTTCCGAGGGTGCCCCATGCCATGAGGACTTGCTCGTTGGAGGCTTTGATGCCTAAGAGAGGAACACGGCAGCCTGTGGGTTTTGGAACCCAAGTTGCTCCGTGATCTTCGGAGGTCCAGAGGATGGAGCCTGGATTACCGACGATCCAAAGCTTTTCGCCGAAACCTTCCATCCGTGTCAGATCGATACAAGGGAGTTCGGATGGAGGAAGTGGGAGCTTAACAGGGTGCCAGTTAGACCCATCGATGGAGTGGAACAAGCGACCGGCATCGCCGCCCATCCACCATCCTTGAGCTTGCAAGGTGCAGAAGCGCAGTGGGTGAAATGGATCGCTGTCGATATCTAGGGCTTGATAATCGACGCCGTCTTGTGCAAAGAACGCGCGACCCGAGCGATCGATCAACAGAGTTTTTCCTTCGGGCGAGACAGTAGCAGATTGGAGATGTCCGCATGGGACAGGGCGTGGGCTCCAAGTGATTCCGCCGTCGATGGACTCGAAGAGCGACGAGTTGTGATAGGGGGACCAATCTCCCCAGGCGATCCAATGATGGTGCTTGATCGCTTGTAGTCCGATGAAGCGGGGTAGGCCATTGGTTAGGGTAGGTGTCCAGGTAGAACCGTCATCATTACTGATCAAGACAGAGCAGAGACTGCGACCAGTTTCTGGTTGAACGGAGCCACCGACGATTAGTCCAGAGCGTGCGCCGGTGGGATTGGGTTGGGTATCGAAACCGATGGCATAATGATTTGTCTCAGAACGTTCGGAGGGGGATCGCCATCGTTTCCCCGCATCGTCGGTGACCAGTATGGTGTTTGCATCCCCGACGAGGATCGCTTTGTCTATAGAAAGGAGAGCAGCGTCACGAAGCGTTCCGTCGCGGAGTTGCTGGACAGGTACTGGAGTCGGTTCGGATTGAGCCAGGACGGGAGTGCGCGGAATTAGAATACAGAGTAGAACACAAAGTAGAGTACAGAGTAGAGTACTTAGTGCGCTGAGAACTGTGCAGAAGAAAGCGGCCAACCGCAGCAGAGAGCTGGATACGAAGTTCGCTGAATCGGTATTCGCTGAATCGGTATGCTGTCGGTGCCGGTTTAGGCGGCTTTGTGTTCGGCTCGCCATGGTTCGCATTGTGTTGGGATCAGGACACCTTGGTGCATGGTATAGACTTCGTCGGCCAGCGCGATGAGAGCTTCGCGATGGGTGATGATCAAAATGGTCATCTGCCCTTTCATGGCTTGAAGCGTTTCACGAATTTGCAATTCGCTAGCCATATCGATTTGGCTAGTGGATTCATCGAGGATGAGGATTTCAGGTTTGCGAAGAATCGCGCGAGCTAGGGCGATGCGTTGGCGTTGACCGCCACTGAGTTTTTGTCCACCTTGGCCTACATTAGTGTCATAGCCGTCGGGGAGGGACTGGGTGATGAAATCGTGGGCATGCGCTAGTCGCGCTGCGATTTCTACCTCTTCGCGTGTTGCTTGCGGGGTTCCGTATTGGATATTTTCAAAGACGGAGCGGTTGAACAGTTCGGTGCTCTGGCTTACGAGGGTGATACGTTGACGGATATCGTGAAGAGCGAGATCACGTAAGTCGGCATCATCGAGTTCGATGGAACCGGAGACGGGGTCATAATAGCGGCAGAGGAGTTGGATCAAAGTCGATTTGCCGCTACCGTTCGAGCCGAGGAACGCAATCGTTTTTCCGAATGGGATTTCCAAGGATACATCTTGGAGGACCGGTTGGTTGGGGTGGTATTGGAAGCCGACCTGTTTGAGGCTTAACTGGTGATGTCTTCCAACGAGACGTTTAGGATTCTGTGGTTGAGGCAAGACCGGTTTGGCATTGAGGATTCCGTAGAGTAATTCTGAGGACACGATGCCTTGGTAGATCATTACGGAGACACCGGAGAGTTTCCGAAGTGGGTCGCTTGCTCCGATCAGGAGCCCGAAGAAGATCAGCAGGTCTGTGACGGACATCGGGGAGTCACACACACGCAAGAAGAAGAGGTGCGTTTGTTTGTTGACGACCAAGTAGGCACCGGCACAGACGGTGATTGCGACCATTGCCACACCGATCAGCTCGGTGAACGGTTTTCCGAAACCGGTCCAGAAGATCATCTTGAGCTGGATGCGTTTCATCTCTTTTGTGCATTGTCGGAAACGATCGCGTTCGTGTTCTTCCATGGTGAAGGCTTGAACGGTGAAGACATTGCTGAGGGCTTCGAGGAGGACTTCATGGAACCCTGCATTGCGGCCGAGGATACTGGCCGCAGCGCGTCGAATGCGACGATTAAAGAAGATGACGAGGGCGACGAGGAGAGGGGCGAGAACTAGGGAGAGTAGTAGCAATCGCCAGTTGATCAGGCTTGCCATGATCAAGCACGACGCGATGCGAAGGGGTTCCCGAATCGCAGCGCCGAAGAGTTGGATAAGGCCGTTGGTCAACCCGTCGGCGGCGACAGTGATGGCTGAGAGAAGGCCGCTCGTTCCATGAGCTTGGAATGTCTTACGGTCCATCGCGAGGGCGGAGTCGAAGACGCGCAATCGCAAGTCCCTGACGATACTGGTCGAGACATGCCCGATGAGCATTTCATTTGTCAGCATCAATGCATGTTTGATCAGGGTGGAGACCATGAGCAGGCCCATGATCCAGCAGATGGTTTGGAAGGGATCGCGTGGGAGCAAGCGATCTGCGAGGGAGACAAAGTATTTTTTGGTGTCGCGGGTACGAGCAGACTGCGCAGCGAGTTTTTCGAGCCGTTTGATTTCGGCTTGTTGCGCGCTGGATGGTTGCTGGATAAGTTTCAATGGCGCGAGTTCCGATTCGATGCGTGTGATTTCCGCATCGGAATTTGCGGCACCTTTTTCGAGCCAGGACTGGATTGATTCACCGTTGAGGGTCATTTCGACCACGGGGTATAGAGCTCCGATGTTTGATCCCCAAAGGAATGCGACCCCGACCGAGCAAAGAGTTGCTAGGACGAGGGTTGGAGCATGGTGTAGGGAGTCGCGGATTGCGTTCCAGAACGATTTCATGGATGGGTCAAACAACAGCGGACAAGCTCGAACAATGGCAATTCGGAGGAACTGCGTTAGGGGGGAAATTCCCAGCGGGCGAGGGAGAATGGCAAAATGGGGGGGTGGTGTCAATATCAGCCGCGCAATGCTAGCGATTCAATGACGAAGCGGTGGACGTTGTGAGGAAAATCTCCACCGTCATCCAATCGTAGCCACCGCTGCCAAGCGGTGGACGTTGCGAGGAAAACTACCACCGTCTGGCGAACGGTGGCTACGGAAGGGGGTGGATGCAGAAGAGCGTTGGATGGTGCTGAGGTAGCCACCGCTGCCAAGC
>JBIJCS010000392.1:0-4855 GCA_044344575.1 Pirellula sp.
GTGTGACCTTTTCCTGTAGTTAATTCCTATTCCCGAGTCGCTCCCGGAACCAATCCTAGTTTTACGCACCTACGAGCGAACTCCTCAACCCCCTCAAGCTCGTTTTCACCAACATAGAACTGTAAATATCGAGTCAAATAGTCGCGGCAATCTTTTTGCGTTAGCCCATACCTATCACTATACCGCCCCACCAACTCTTCTACGTGCCTGAGCCCCGCATCTCTGCTTTCTTCCAAGACACGACAAATCTGCGGGCGAACGAACTGCTCCTCACGCGCCACCCACATCGCGAACACAAAAGGAAGCCCTGTCTCTCGATACCATTCTAACCCTAAGTCCCAATCGTAAGGAAAATCAACGACATATCGCTCTGGATTCATCGCGCGATCGCCAATAATCAAAACAGCATCGGCCGGACAATCTTTCGCTTGGGTCCCAATCGGAAAAGGTACTTGCTCTAACATCCTTCCAAAACGACTCGCAAGCAACACCTGAGATAACGCTACACTTGTCCTCGATCCCTCATCAGTTCCTAAACTCTTGGCTTCCGCCGGTGGTACGCGAAACAGAATGCGTACAGACCAAACCGGACCTCGACACGCAATCCCCGCATCACTGATCAAACGATAAACATCACGATGCCTTAAGTACTCGACAATGGGCAGAAGCGCAACATCCAACAAGTTTCTGCTAAGTCCCTCCGCAAGCCGACTCGGCAACGCCAACTCAAGGCTCGAATCACCCGCTAACTGCTCTTCGAGTCCGTAAATCAAAGGCTTGGTATTCAGATACTCTACAGCGCCCAATCGCACGCCACCTAATCGCCCCCCACCTGACCGCCCCCCACACTCGCAAGGAACGCATCTGTCCGGGTTTCCACTCGAACCACTTGACCCGGTCGGATCCGAAGTTCCTCCAATCATGACCTCTGACACCCAGCCTTCTGAAGTTCGAGGGTGCGTCGGACGGAACAGCGGTTTTGTAAATGCATCTTTCATTTACCCTATGACCCGTAAAACGCCCACGCGATTAACCCCGCCACTCCCCAAACCATTCCATCTGCAAAAGAACCGTCAAAACATCTGCAGACTCCTCCCTAGGACCGCCAGACACATCCCGCCCAAGACCATCCCACCCCAAAACCGACCAACAAATGATGTTCGCCTGCCAACAAACGGCCATCGCGCCGAAGATCGTCGATCAAAATCGGCAACGTCGAAGAAACGGTATTCCCCCGATTTGCCAACCGAATAGGTAACTTCTGATCGTCCACATCGAGCGCCTGCTGCAACAACTCAAGCATCTTGCGGGTCGCCTGGTGCATCAAATAGGTTTGCACTTGCCCGATCTCCATTTGGCTCTTCGCCATAATCTTCTGGATCAACTCCGGAATGGCAACAACCGTGAAATCCATCAAACTTTGACCGTCCATGTACAATCGACTCGCCCACCGCTTCCGCTTCCTCGGCTGAATCGCTTGACCCTCGCAACGCGCCCCACCCTGGTTGACAATAAGCGTATCCGCACCTTTACCATCTGTTCCAAACTCAAAACCAAAGACACACGGCGAGTCGACCGCCTCAATCAACGTCGCAGCCGCCGCGTCACTGAAAATCGGACGGACCGACCGGTCGTCAATATCGATGTATTTACTATAAGTTTCCGCAGTGACTAACAACACTCGCTGCGCCTGCCCGCTGGCAATCAGCCCCTGAGCAATCCCAAGTCCATAAACGAAACCCGAACAACCAAGATTGAAATCCATCGCACCGCTGTTGACTCGCATCCCAATCCGATCCTGCACCAAACATGCGGTGGTGGGCAATGGGTAATCGGGCGTCTGCGTACAAAGCAACAAAAAGTCAATCGACTTCGGATCCACCCCATGCTCGCGAAACAGCTTTTGACACGCCGCAACAGCAAGATCGGAAGCAGTCTCATCCGCAGCAGCAAGGTAACGAATGTCGATTCCTGTCTTTTCAACCAACTCCGGAATGTGCCATTCTGGGTGCGCTGCCATCAACTCATCACTGGTTTCGATGTGAGTCGGAAAATGTACGGCAATCGGACCGATTTGAGCGTTTGGCACGTTGTTCAATCGACAGAAAAGCGACCAAGAAACAGAAAGCGTGTGGCGGGCGGAGAAACCTCGCGTAGAATCTTACCGACTCCGAAAAGATCGCGAAAGGTAGGAAAAGCCCACTCTAGCGATCCCTCCGTTTACGCCCAACTGGGATCCTTGGGAAAATGAAGTTAATTACGGCAATCATACGTCCGCATCACCTAGAGGAACTACTCGAAGCTTTGAAATTCGCCCCTGTAGAAGCTCTCCACGTGAAAGAAGTCAAAGGCTTCGGCAGGCAAAAAAATGTTCTCGATCGCTACGGAAGCAGCGAGTTCACCCAAGCATTTCTACCCAAAGTCGAAATAAATATATGGGTTGAATCCGCTCGATGTGAAGAAGTCCTACAAAGTATCGAGCGAACTTGCCAAACCGGTCGAATGGGAGACGGAAAAATCCTCGTCGTCAATGGCGTCCTGGCACCCTTCCAGGACGCTCTCTAAGTCGATAACACAACGTCTAAACGTGCGAAGAGTCTCGCCTATTGCGGCTGCGCGACCAATCGCCTTTGACCATTCACTAGCTGAACGGACAACTTACCATTCGGATCCCCTCGATCAGTACGCTGGTGCAGTCGAATCCGATTCTGAGCACTACTCCCTGCTCCCCCCGCAGACCCGTCCACTGGAACAGCAGGCCTTGTCGCAGGAGTCGGCTCTGATCGCATGACTCCCGCGCCAGAACCTCCGTGATCTGATCCTTCATAAATCACGCCATCGTGCATCGGCACGCCATTTTCAAGTGCACCTTCCTCAAAGCCCAAGCCCTCATACCCACCGCCGTTAAAGCCTCCACGCGAACCCTGACAAGAGGCACAAGTCGACGTTCCCGCGACGGAGTCCCTCGAATAAACGACTCGCCCATGGTGTCCCAGCCCACCCAAAAACCCCTTACCTACACACCCACCCGACAAACAGCTCCCTTGCGAGCAATCTCCTCCCTGGTACGGAATACCCCACAGATGTCCAAGCTTCCCATACCAAGGTAAACATCCACCGGCTTCGCCGGTCCAATTTCCTGACGCGTCGCAAGGATCGCAACGATGCGGATCGTTGATCGCTTCATCGACATACACCTCTCCACACCCGCCAGCGCAAGCGATCCCACTCGCACACGACGCGATCTTGTGCTTCACTCGATGCCGAAGTGTTCCATCGAACAACGGATCCTTGCCTCCTCCAAAATCTTGACAAGCCCCTCCGCAGCCAGCCACTCCACATCCAGCCCCACTTTCACATCCAAACTTAGGGCCGCAGGCAGATCCAAGTCCACACTTGTTTCCTGCTGTTGAAATGTGCACCGAACAACAGCCAACCTGCAATAGAGTTGTCGCAACAATCCCTAATACCAGTCGGTACGCTTTCGATGCACGTGGCGCGCACCGCGAAAAACAAGCCATGATTCCCCCCCGGGTCTCGTATGGTGATACGTCTTTGCCTATGGCAACTTCTCAACCTTTTATCGGATCGCATAACCGCTACAATCAGGAAATCTTCCCAACTCAGAAGATCTAACCTATCGAAGGATCATCTCCCTCTACGCAAGCAAATCGATTTTCATCCGTTCCCAGGCCCGAATTTTCCAACCAATTGGCCCCGCAATCCCCCCCACTAACCGCAAGCAATCACAATGTTTTCAGAAGTTCTCGCCGATGCAAAACTAGTAGCGATCGTAAGACTCGATTCGCTCGAACATGCCGATCAATTGGTGGATACTCTCCTTGAGGCCGGCGTACGGTGCATCGAATTCACCCTCACAAATCGCAAAGCACCAGAAGTCGTCGCGAAATTGGTTCAACACCACCCAAGCTTTAGAACGGGACAAGCATTCCTGGGGATTGGGTCAGTTCGAACTCTAGACGAAGCAAAACTCGTTCTTGACGCCGGCTCGCAGTTCGTCGTAACCCCCATTACAGTTCCTCAAGTCATCCAAACCTGCGTTGAGCGAAAGATTCCGATCGCCTGCGGCGCGTTCACACCCACTGAAATCGCTACGGCTTGGGAGCTCGGAGCAAATCTTGTTAAAGTCTTCCCTGCACGCGGACTAGGACCAAACTACATCCGTGATGTCCTAGCCCCCATGCCCTTTCTGAAACTCATGCCTACCGGCGGGATCGACGCGAATAACGCAGCCGATTACCTCAATGCTGGTGCTACCGCCGTAGGAGTGGGAGGAAAAATCTGTTCCGCCACACTTATCGAAGAACGTAACTGGGATGAAATCCGCACATTAGCAAGTCAGCTAGTACAAGCCTGCAGGAACTAAACAAACAAAAGTTCTCCAGCGTCAATGTCTATTGGTCGCTAGACTTCCTCGACGAATCCGCTTGCAAATACGCAAGCACGCTTTCCACCGTAAAAGGACGAAACTTCACCGAACGCCCATCTGCATCATCATGCACCAGCATTACATGCCGGTCCAATCGGTTTGCTTGATTATTGTCGATCAACTGATTGGAATCACTACTAGACATCTGCCCGAGAATCCTTAACTCAATATCTCGAAGCGATCCTCTGGACAACCAACGACTCAGTGTAGAAGCCGAATCTACACACAAACAGATGTGAATCCCTAGCCCAGGCCCATCCGAAAGCAACTTAGAAAGCACCGCATCAGGTTTCACTGTGCCATCAGCACTTCCTCCAAACGAAAAGTCTTCTTCCCGTCGCAATTCCCGAAAGCGACCGAGATTTAATACAACGACGTTCCACTTAGGGTGATCCCCGTCCGGAT
>JBIJCS010000393.1:0-4853 GCA_044344575.1 Pirellula sp.
ACACACACTTTTATTTGATGCCACGTGGGGGTAAGACCGAGGGGATACGCGGCGGACTGGTGTGGGAGCATCGCTATGGTGCCGTAGTTGCCGCTGGGGCGATGACACCGGGAGGAAAGATCGACGGTGTATTTGATGGGCTCAATGAAAAAGGATTAGGTGCTAACCTTTTGTACTTAGCCGAAGCGGACTTCGGAGCTGCCCCCAGTGCAACGAAGCCAAAAATCTCTATGGGAGCATGGGTCACCTATGTCCTAACCAATTATGAGACAGTCGCCCAGGTTGTCGAAGCCTTTGAGCAAGACCCGCTTTACATTGTGCCATCAAACTTCGGACCTGGCGGGGCAGGACATCCCACAGTTCACCTGTCCGTGACGGATGCTAGTGGTGATTCCGCTGTTATCGAGTACATCGCCGGAAAACCAATCATTCATCACAATCGTTCCTACCAAGTAATGACTAACAGTCCAGTCTTTGAGCAGCAGTTGACGCTCAATAAATATTGGGAGCGACTTGATGGTGCGAAGACTTTGCCTGGATCTCACCAGAGCGAAGATCGATTTGTACGGGCAAGTTATTACCTGAAGCGCCTTGGGGATCAGGAGACAGATCCGCGTCGGCAGATTGCGGGGGTTATGAGTGTGATGCGCAACATATCAGTACCTTGGGGTGCCCCAGATCCGCTTCATCCGAACATTGCACCAACCTATTGGCGGACTGTATTGGATCATGGCCGCAAGGTGTATTACTTTGAGAGTGCTCTGAGTCCATTTGTAGTTGCGGTTGATCTGAAACGAATTGACTTTAGCGCGAGCAAGGGGTTGCAGAGCATTGCGTTAGAGAGTCAAGAAGCATTTTCCAGATCGGGAGATATCACCGGTGAGTTTCGTCCTACGGAACCAATCTCCTATCTCGCCCCATGATCGGGTCATTTTGAAAGCCTCCTTGGGCCTAGCAGCATGCACCGGGCTATATCGCAATAGGCGTTGTAGAGGTTCGCGAAATAGATGCCAAGAAGGGAGTAGACCCCTTGCATTGGGTGCTTTACACCCACGAAAAAGTTCATAGGTTTGAAGATGAATGGCAAGTGATATCGAGGTATGAAAAGCGCCCTTGGTCGAAGAGTATCACAAGGCAGCAGAGACCGGTGCACAGATTCAGGAGCGATACTATCGGACTGCGGCTAGACTGGAACGCATCGTAGCTATCCTTTCAATCATCGCAGTGCGTATTCTGCAAATGAAAACGATCGCGAATCGATATCCAGATCGACCGGCGATAGGAGTCGTTCCATGCAAATGGATCGTAGCGATGTGTGCAATTCAGCGACTTCAGTTTCCTAATCAAAAAACCTGGCTCTTCCGCAGAATTTGTGGGTAAAAGGTTCTAACATCTCGAGGTTGGAAGCGTTTGGATTTTTCGCTTTCCCCAGATAACAAGCCACTGGGATGGGAGGAAGTCAGGGGCCACCGTAGCAGCCCCTGGCATGTTACCTGTCCTCTGCAATCTCTTCTAGCGGCGCTCGAGTTGGTTCCCACCAGAGCTCTATCTTCCATCAAGGCATTTGCCAGTGTATCGAGCCTGAATAAGACTCGCAATGATTTGCAAAAAGAGCATCTTGAACCCGGGTTGGTATCATGAGGTTTACGAAGACTTCAGTACACCTCTCCAAGAGAATCAAGATGCGGCTACAGACTATCCTGAATCGTGTTGAAAAGCAAAAGGGGTTCGTCTATTCGAACGTCAGTTTCAACAAAAATCACGAACTGGAAATCGAGGTCCGACCTCGGCGAAATTCTCGAGCGATCTGCGGTGGATGCGGTCAGAAAGGGCCCACCTACGATCGTACATCTGTGCGTCGATTCCAGTATGTCCCACTTTGGGGTATTGCCGTATTTCTGGTTTACTCCACGCGTAGAGTCGACTGCAAGGAATGTGGGGGAACCAACGAGCGTATCCATTGGGCATGTGGCGAAAACCATCTAACGTATACATTTCGGTTGTTCCTAGCCACATGGGGCAAACACATGAGTTGGAAGGAGACGGCAGGAGTCTTTTCGACGAGTTGGGATAGCGTGTATCGAGCGGTTCAGTGGATTGTACACTGGGGAATTGCCCATCGTGATCTTACTGGAATCGAGTCAATTGGCATTGATGAGATCCAGCATCGACGTGGCCATCACTACCTGACGCTCGTGTACCAGTTGGATCAGGGCTGCAAAAGAATACTTTGTGTGCGTAAAGAGCGGACCGAGGCGAGTTTGAGGAGTTTCTTTGACCTGCTCGATGCACAGACGATCAGAGGGATTAAGTACGCCTGTACCGACATGTGGCCAGCTTACCTGAAGGTTTTTCGAGAACGAGCTTCGGGGACGACGAACATTCTCGATCACTTTCACATCATGAAGAAATTCTCGGAAGCATTGGACAAGGTTCGAGCCGATGAGACGCGGCAATTGCTCAGAGACGGATACGAGCCGGTACTCACGAAATCCCGTTGGTGCATTTTGAAGAAGCGAGAGAACCTGACGGAGACTCAGACAGTCTGATTAAACGAGTTGCTAAATTACAATCTTAGAACGACCAAAGCCTACTTGATGCGTGAGGAATTCAATCGATTCTGGATCTACAGCTCCCCAGCGTGGGCATCGAAGTTCCTGCGCGATTGGTGCACAAGGGCGAATCGATCAGGGATCGAACCTATGAAGAGGATGGCCAAGATGCTCGAACGTCACGAGCCGTTGCTACTGACTGGGTTCGAGGCCAGAGGCCTTTCGTCGGGAATCGTTGAGGGATTCAACAACAAAGCGAAATTGACCATGAGAAAATCGTATGGATTTAAGGAGGTAGAAACCATTTCTACCGCACTATATCATCAGCTTCGCGACTTACCCGAGCCAATTCGGACCCACAAATTCTGCTGACGAGGCAAAAATCTATATGATCCGAAAACGATTACGAGGCACAACTTTCTGCGTGGGATTGCCAAGATGGGAGGCTTTCTTGGACGCAAAAGTGATGGCGAATCAGGATGGATCATGATCTGGTGAGGAGTCAAGGACCTGCTCCAATCCCTTAGACTCAAAAAGGCTCTTTGCAACGTACGTGACGAAGAAATTTGTGGGTGATGATGAGCCCAAAGTTGGGCGGCCTCCAGCGGATGATCGGAAGTGCTTTGAGGGGATTTCATGGGTGCTGCGAAGTGGCGCTTGATGGCGTGTCCTCCCAGATGAATTCCCATCGCCAAGTACCTGTTAGCGGCGCATGAACGAATGGATGGATGCAGGTGTCTTCATTGAAATGTGGTACTCTTTTTTGGACCGACTCGATCAGCAAGGACGACTGGATTGGGGCGAAGTTTTTGTCGATGGGAGTATTGCTCCTGCTGAAAAAGGGGCTTCGACGTTGGGAAAACCAAGCGTGGAAAGGGAACCAAGTGGATGGTGGTGGCTGATGGCCAAGGAATACCTTTGGCATGTTCGACCGCAAGCGCGTCCCCAGCGGAAGTCAAGCTCGTCGAAGGGGTGCTTATCCAAGTCCCCCGTCCGGAAGACCGTTCTATCCCGTTGATTGCCGACCGTGCTTACGATAGTGATCCGCTTCGTGAAAGGCTCAAGCAATCGAAGTGGGATCTGATTTGTCCCCATCGCAAAAGTCGAAAATGAGTTAAGACTCAGGACGGACGCAAGCTTCGGCGTTATCGCCGACGATGGACAATCGAACGAACCATCGCATGGCCGGGCAACTTTAGAAGACTGCTTGTTCGACATGAATTCTATGTCACGATGTATGATGCTTTTATGCACCTCGCGTGTGCAATGATCTGCATTCGGAGGTTTTGAAACCGCTTCAAATTTGTTTTGAGATCTTCAAGATCCCAGCGTTTGGATTTATCGCATTCTCACCAGAATCGAAGGGAAGGAGTGCGCCAAGCCGGTTCGGTTGACGCAACCCTTCGATCCTGGACCTGAGACGGCGCGGTAATCCATCAACAGGGGGGGCTTCCCAGCATTGCCCTATCCCCCGCTCAAGTCAGTTTCAAACTAATCGATTCAGAACACTCATACAACTTTTTGAATCGCCTCAGCTCGCCGAAGCTTTCGTCTTTCCCGATTTGCTTCGAGCTTCGCGTCTCGCTGGGCGAAGGGTTCTTTTTCTTTGCCAGCAAGTTTCGTATGAGGCGTCACGTATCCAATCGCACTGTGGAGCCGGACCGTGTTGTAATGATGGACGTATTGTGTTACTGCTTGACGAGCATCATCAACGCTGGTCATGCTCTTGGCCCGTTTGCAATCCCCTTTGATCGTCCGATGATATCGCTCAATTTTTCCATTGCTCTGGGGGTAGTAGGGCGAAGTCTTCACATGGGTCATTCCTGCGATGCGTATGAATTCTTTGAAGTCTCTGGAGATGAATTGGTGCTCGTTGACTTTGCCATAGCGTTTCTTCCAGTCAAAATACTTGCTGCCTCCAACCCAGAGCCATGCAACGATTTGCTTGGCTGGGATTTCGGTTCGGTGATTCCAATGATTCACGTCGTCGACAACTTGGTCGCGGGTATCAGGGGGAACCCAGCATCCGTTTAGAGTTCCCCAAGTTCTTTTTTTAGCTGCACGTGCTCGTGGAGCAGTTCAGCGACGACTTCATTTTTCTGCTGGATTTTGGCCTCAAGAGCAATGATTTTACGGTCTTTGGCATCCTCCTGCTTGGTCGACTGGCGGGGCGTCTGAAATACCAAAGCAGCGTTATCTGTCAGCAGTTTTTGCCATGCGGAGATTTGAGTCGGATGGAGCCCAAATTCGTCACACAGGTCTGAAACGGGTGTTTTGTCGATCAAATGCCGCAAAACGATC
>JBIJCS010000394.1:0-4849 GCA_044344575.1 Pirellula sp.
TCCACTCCCCTGTCCACTCCCCTGTCCACTCCCCGGAATCTTCACGTCGGGGACTTGAACTCCAAAGGCGAACGCAGAATGTAGTAGACCGATACACAAGAAAAAAACGCTACGAAAGGAATGAGTTAACAGCGAATTTCGGGAATGAGTTTTTTTCGAAGGTAAGGCAAATCCGATCATGGATTCTCCTTCCCTTCAGCAGCAACGGTGGAGCGAAGAATCAGCGAACTCGGGACATTTCGCTTTCCTAAACTGGCCTTCGAATTCGCAGCGGGAGCTGGGGTGTATTGTCGACTCACGAACACGCTGCGGCGTCGTGCTCTTCGGTCTAGAACCCAACGGACCAGACTGTAAAAAACAGCCAATGCAACTGCCGCTAACGCTGCCTGGAACACCAACAGCGATACATCTAGTGCCAACTGCGAAAAGAGGAAAAAAAGAGACAGAAAAGTTCCCCAAAGCCAAGGCCTACGCAACCAACGATAATCTTTCAGTAGGACAGTCAAACCGAGCACGAGCAGCGAAGCAGGTAGCCAAACCAACGCGCTAGGTAGAAACGTTGCCTGCAAATCTGTATCGTATGCAAGACTAGTCATGTCGTATTGGTTTACTTGTTGTGAAACTACCGGTTGCTCTGTGGCCTCGAAGCGTCGCTCAAGATCGCCTTGAGTGAAACTCCCGACGCGACGCAACAGAACATCTTGCCAACGCCATTGATAAACCGGGAAAAGACTTTGAGAGTTCCAAACCAAGTACTCGGTTCGCGGAACCAGCACTTGCCAAACCAAGGCACTGGGGACCGTCGAACCGATAGCGCGAGTCCCTAACGGCTTGACACTCCGCCACCAACCGCGAGGGGCACGCTCGGAGAGAAATACTTCCAAAACAAAATTTCTCTTCAATTTTGTCTCGATTTCTTGCTGGGTCGCAGCCCCGTCAGGCAGCATCACGATCGCTATCCCTGGCTCATCAAGTTCGACTCGGTTCGCTATTCTTTGACCATTCAAAATCCAGTCCGCGTCTCGTTTCAATGCATCGTCGATTCGAACCTTGATGCTCGTCGCTTCTGTTTCAAAACGTACTACATAGCGATCTCTCTGATCCAATGCATTGACAATTGTCTGAATCCATTCTCCCTCGATATGTACGTTTTCGCCGTTGAAGTCTACGGTTCGATGTACCTGCACTTCACTACGCAAGGAAATGGGATCCATCGCAACCGCTCCATCGGAATGATCTTCGAGAAAATGCCAACCTAACTCCGCGTCTGTCTGAAGCTTCACATCCGCAGTATCAATAACCCACCGTTCCTGAGCTCGATCCGTACCGACCGAAGGAAGTTCCAGCACTAACGAAGCACGCTCGGAATCGAACTTCAGTAAGGATGAATCCGTTTGAAATCGACATTCGAACAAAAAGTCCATTCGATTTTCGCTGTCCGGAGAGAGTGGTGGCAATTGCACTCGTGCGACCAGAGCACTGCTTCCCGGTGACTCGCTACTCGGCGGTGACTCGCTACTCGGCGGTGACTCGCTACTCGGCGGTGACTCGCTACTCGGCGGTGACTCGCTACTCGGCGGTGACTCGCTACTCGGCGGCAACTCTTGTGTCTGCGGCAATTCTTGCCAAGTCATGTCGCATCGCTTGCCATCCAAGTAGAACTCGGGCGAACTGATGTTTGCGACTGGAGACGTTTGGTCAAGCGTTGAGCCACCCTCGATGAAGGAACTTGCGATCGGAAACCGTACCAACAAAGATTCTGGACGAGAACCGAAAGCTCTAGCATTCCATAAAACACTCCATTCGGCGTTCATTTTCTTGACGTGCATCGTCGCTGACACATCCGCTGTGACAAACACCCCCTTACGCACTCGCGTCCCGGACCATTTCGCAGTCTCCGTACCATCGGAGATCAAGTACTGAAGGAAGTACGGCACCATACCGCTACCCCAACGCTCCGCAGGCCCCCTCCCCAAACTTCGATCTGGAGGCATTGCGACCAAAGCGGTGCTCCCCTCGACTCGCGTTTCCAATCGATAGGGCCACGCAAACAACAGCAACTTGCCAGGTACCGACCTCTCCACACGTTGCTGCGTATCCTGCGAGAGCCAAGATAGCGTCGGAAGATTCACCGACAGTTCGCTTTCATCCGGCTTGAGGCTCCGAGTTAAGACGAACTCCATGCGCCAGTTAGCCCCTTCGAGATTTTCTCCATTGCTTCCCGTAAAAATACCGTTGCTGAAATCAACGGAGGAACGCGATCCCCCTGATGTGCCGATAGCCTCCACAGACTTGTCAACCCGGATTGAATCGCCAGACTCATTGATGCGTGGACTCGTCGAACTGCGAATCCACAAATTAGCGCTGATAGGCAACGACCATTTCCCTTCTGCGCCAGCGACCACAGAATTGATAGGAACAGACACCTCCGACGGATGGAGCATCATCCGCTCTAGCTTCCATCCATTTGTCTCAAACTGCATCAATGGAAGCTGGATTGGGTCGCTACCAAAGGCCCAAACACCGCGCATTACCAGTTGTGTCTCACGTACTTCCACTTGAACATCCGCCAACATTTTGGGTTGTTCAGTAATCGTCGCCCATTGAGCAGTGATCGAGGCAGGCTGCGACTCAAATTGAAAAGTATAGACCAAGGACTCACTGCCATCTCCCGCTTGCGATTGACGCAGTAACTGCGCTCCACCTTCCGGTTTCCAATCCAGCGAAATGCTTCTTGGAATGATGATGTCCAAAACTCCACTCTGGCGATCAATCCCCTCAAAGGATATCGTGCCGAATCGGACCGACGCGTCCGATTCGGATTTTAAGGTGGTCCACTCGATCGCCAACTCCAATTCCGTCCTCGAAAACCCCTCATCGATCTCGATCCACCAGGATTCAGGTTGCGTACTCTCACGTTCCGTTTCGTTTGGGCCCAGTTGTACCGCTTGCGTCAACGCAGGACTAAGGCCGTCAGCCTCCAAAGGCTCCCTAACGATCCGATAGTTCGGAAAAGCAGTTGCAGTTGGGTTTGTCTCTCGAAGTGTGCTGCGAGGAGGTAACTGCCATCGGAATCGTCTTCCCCCAAGCTTCCATGGACCACGGATGGAAAACGTTGAAACAGCTCTCCATTGTGATGCATCATTGTTTGGAGAATACTTCGTATCACTACGTACTTCGATCGCTGCTGTCGTTTCACGTTCTAATTTACGGGACCAAACCAAATTCAAACTACTCGAGGATGTCCGGACAATAACCACTGACTGGTCATCTTGTTCTTGGAACGGCTCGATAACTTCATTCCCCCCCCCGGTCGCACTCAGATCCCACTTACCCTTCGGTAATTTCAATTTCACGACCGTTGGCGCTGAGGGCAATTCCAAACGCATCGAGGCAGTCGTTTGCGACGTCGCAATCTTACACAATGCCTCTGCAACAAATTTTCGCTCCAATCCTCGGTTGGGAAGTAACCGCCACACATATCCATTCCCTCGAGAAACCAATGCAAGACTCGCACTTCCGTCGCCCCCCTCAGCAATCGGGCCGTGCGAAGGTAGCCATTGCAATTGTCCTAATCCTAACGGGACTTCCCACAACACTTGATTGGGTTGCTTGAGCACTAAACTCGTCTTCGCTTGCACCTTCGCATAATCACCCATTGGCTCGATGGTTAAATCCAATTGTGTGAGATTTGGAGCCGCACCACTACCCGCATCGCCAAATTGGTACTCCATGTACCGGCGTTCAAAATCTTCGTAAGTCGTTCGCGGCACTAGGACTTGTTCGCCACGGTCGTTGCGCATCAACATCAAATCCGGCAACAAACCAGTCCCAAGAACTTCCGGCATTCCTTCTTTGGGCATCTGCCCAAGCCCGTCTACACTTTGAGGATTGCCATTTGGTTTTCCTATTCCCTGTGTTCCCCCTGGCGTGCTCGGCATCGGTTCTTGCGCGGCGGTAGAAAGAACCATCCCCAGTATGCCGATGAGCAAGGTTCCAAACCAGCGTCGGAGATTCACGGCAATAAGCCAAGCTCCCGTTTGTTCAGCACTCCAAGTGACCAACCGCGAAAATCCTCTATGCGTGGAATCGATGCGTCCCATGAATCATCTGGCGTTTGTTCCACCATTGCATCCAAACACCCAATTGGCATTCAGGATTTTAATAGACGGATCAAATTCAATCACTAATTACGTCGTTCTTCGTGCCGAATCTAAAGTTCCGGCATCGAACAAGGGGCCTTGGGAGAATCATCAAGCTCTCAGGCGTCGCTCTATTCTACGCAATCGAAAGGAACCCCGGGAGCATTTTACCCATTTCTTGCTTTCCGGCTGACCGGACTGCGAATGGAAATCGGTAGAACCGATAGAAAGGTTGTTTTCGGAACACGCTTGGCTCACAATGTGGGATACTGCTGCTCCCTTGCGATTTCCCCACCGTCCCCATCACACGTGCGATGCCTACCTTTTTTCGGCTTTCCCAGCTGATTTCCGCTTTCCTGGTCTCTCTAGGCTACCTTGCAACTTCCCTTGCAAACCATGCGACGGGCCAAGAGATTGACTTCCTCCGTGACATTCGTCCGATCTTCGACCGTCATTGCACGGAATGCCACGGGACAAAGCACCAACGGTCTGGATTCCGCTTGGACATCAAAGCCGCCGCGATGCGTGGAGGTGAAAGTGGCTCACCGGCGATCGTTCCGGGGAATCCCGATGATAGTCCTTTGATCCAATGGGTATGCGCGACGGACGAATCGGAGCGGATGCCACCTGGCTCGGATCGAGAGGCTCTGCCTGCCGAAGCGGTTGACTTGCTCAAGTCCTGGGTTGCACAAGGTGCCCCCTGGCCC
>JBIJCS010000034.1:0-16200 GCA_044344575.1 Pirellula sp.
CCACAGCCACCGAAGAAATCACCGAGGAACTAACCCAAAGACAACTCAATAACAATCCAAGCAATCGCAACATATTTACGTCCTCATACTTTACGAGATTACAAATGTTCCCGACCCACAAGAATGTCTCATCAGAAGCCAGTCTGCAGGGCATGGAGAATAAAGGTACACAATCCGGCTCGCTCCCGCCGGTCTCTTGGACAAAAAATCCGCTACAGATCCAAGAAAACTTCCCCTACTGCAACTCAACAACGATCGCAGTGGTATTGTCACGTCCCGATTCACTGACGGCAGACATGACCAACCGTTGCGCTAACGGTTCAATCTGCCCCTCCTCCGGGGCTTCACAAACTAATTCCCGGATCGCATGATCCCACAAACCGTCAATCACTCCATCGGAACACAAAATCAATTTCTCACCAGGAGTTACGATGAATGCACCAACCTGCGGTTCGATAATCTGATGGCCAGCTCCTAAAGCTCGGGACAGTACATTTTTTCGCGGATGAAAGCGAGCTTGCCTCTCGTTGATCTGCCCCGTACGTCGCAACCATCCAACAAAAGTATGGTCCTCAGATACTTGGACCATCTTCATCGGATACGTGCTCTCTCCTTCTGCACGATAAAGCCGATACAACCGTGTGTCCCCGATATGCGCAAACATCGCTAAACTACCGTGCAACCATACGACGGTAAACGTGGACCCCATATTGCGACAATGAACGTCATATCCAATACGGTTGAGCTCCTTGTGAATGGAACAAAACAACTCCTTGAGTATCTGAGGGTAGGTATCGAGCAACAATCGATCATTAAGCGATTGCGCCTTAGGCAACATCCTGGTCAACTCGTCGATTGCGATCTTTCCAGCTAACTCCCCGGATTGCTCGCCACCCATGCCGTCGGCAACCGCAAAAACAGCATCCCCCTGATCGGTGGCAATGCTACCCGTCTTCCCCAAATATCGTACGCCATGCTTGCTTGAAAGCACCCCCAAGAAGCGATCTTCGTTGTTGCTGCGAAATGTCCCCGAATGCGACATCGCACTCCATGACACCTGCAACTTCGTCGTCATCGCTCGGGATAAGGTAGCATGATCCTTCGCCTCCGGATCCAATCCACGCGCCGGAACAGAGGAATCGAGTATCGTCGAAAACTCGAAGTCGATGATGCAAAACCGACCGTCCGAACTGCGATACGTGATGTTCCTCAAAAACGCATCATCGTGCCGAACGCCATAGCTTTCGAGCTCCGCAAAGATCTCCTTGATCCTCGCCTCCCCCAAATGCTCCACCCTAGCTCCACAATTGCTGGTGGTGATCTCAAGCGTCTTCGCGTCGGAATTCAGTAGCCGCGGCACAAACGGACAATCCCGCCCCTCGAGAAATTTGAGCACGCGGCACTCGTTTTCAAACCGCTCAAGAGCCTTCGGGCCTAAAAACTGCTTGTGCACGCGTCCGTCATACCCAATGCGCACCACCGCGCGCTGGGTATTCTTCGCTTCTAACATGAAATGGACTCACTCGTCGTCGGGAGGTTGACTAACGATCAGACAATCCCGGAATATTAAGCCCTGGAAGCCCACTTGGCAAACCCGAACTCGGCGCATTCGGAGCTCCAACTCCCTTCGGAGTGATCAGATCCCCTAATTCAATCTTTAGCCGCTGGAACTCGGCATCACTTACGATGTAATACCACTCGGCAAACCGCGCGTTCAACTCCGCAACACGCTTCTTCGCTGCCTCAAGCCGATCCTTGCGCTGATCTAGCTTGCGCTGATTCTCCTTGTTGATCCGCTCCTTCTCAGCTTCCAATCGCTCCTTCCATTCCTCTTCGGTCAACTCATCCGACGCCTTCTCTTGGCCCGCAGGCACCTGCTCTTGCGTTACCTGCTCTTGCGTTACAGGTGCAGGGTCTTGGGCCGCAGCGTCCTGAAAAGCGACTAGCTTAACCCCAGACGCATTCCCATCGCGGAGTGCATTCGCAGGATTTGGCTCCGCTACCGGAGGTTCATCCGCTTTTGGCTCAGTCGCCGGTGCAGGCTCGGTCGCCGGTGCAGGCTCGGTCGCCGGTGCAGGCTCAGTAGCCGGTGCAGGCTCAGTCGCCGGTGCAGGCTCAGTCGCCGGTGCAGGCTCAGTCGCCGGTGCAGGATTCAAAATCGCCTTCTTTGCCGCCTCAATCGCCTTGAGTTCTTCAACCGTTTCAGGGACCCGTTCCAATGCAGGCTCGGGGAACTTACTTTCGTCGACTCGCGTTGTAACCAACAAGAAACGATTGATGGATACCTTCTTCTGCGAATCCTCGCTAGCTGCATTAGGATCGTCCCCCTCGGTCGGCTCGAAAGAGACACCAGCCCCCTTGCCGAACCGTAGCAGATATTGCACACCATCCTTGAGGGTGACTTGCAAATCGCCGTTTTCCGAGAGGATTTCAAAGTCTTGTTGCCCCGAACGTCGGACGGGGAAAAAACCTCGACGAGCAAGTGCCGACTTTGTTGCATCGCCAAGTTGCTCACCTCGCAGGTCAGCCGCTACACCGGCAGGCTTCTTCGATACGTTGGCAATTCTCAAGTTGTCCAAAGCACTCTTCATGTCGTTGAGCTTGGTCGCATTGAGCTCTTCATTCGGAGCTAACACGCGAGGCTGTGACTTTCCCTCAGTGAACAAGGTCATGGACTGAGGAGCCCATTTCGCCGTGCGAATGTCATAGGTAATGTCCGCGTCATAGTTTGGAATCAGATCCAGCGTGCCATTCCCCGTCGGAACCGCAGAGTAGTTTCGAATACCGATCGTCTCGATATCGTTTGCACTGAGTTTGAGCAAATCCGATTCAATCCACTGCTTGAAGTCCGTACTCAGCGACGTCGGGGTAATTTCAGCGATGTAGATCACATCTTCCGAAGGTATTCGCACAAAGCGTTTTTTAGGATCCTGAGCATCTTCTTTCCCAATGATCAAATCGGCAAGCACATCCCCCTTGGAGTCCCGGAACTGAACCATTTGGCCAACCCCTTCGCCCCCCTCCGATTCCTTTGCCTTGTCCGGCTCCAAAACGCCAAACATCTTGTGCTCATCTCGCTTCTCACTTGCCACATCGAGAATTTTCAAACCGATGAACAAGTTCGCCGCATCACTCATCTGTTTGTTGGCATCTGCGGGATAGTTTTCGTGCGATGGAATTGACCATACACCACTCTTCGTATCCTTGGAAACCTCGAACTCATCGTATTGCTCTTTGTCTGTATCGTACTTGACGATTTTCAACGAAGCCGCATCCAGTGGATCGGTAAACTTCTCAAAGAGAACTTGATTAACGCGACTTTTGGCATTGACCGCGTCTGTGGAGTAGTTGCGGGTAGTTGTAGCCCAAGCCAATAGCGAGGTGACGGCTGCAACGGCAGCCAGTATTCCGGTTTTTGCCGATTCAGACACAGGGTAACTCTCCGTGATTAATTTAATGATTCAAAATTTAGTATTTTAAGTTCAAAGATCCATTTAATTATCGCAAACGCGACTTGGAAATCCCTTCACGTTCTCGCAAACGACGCGAGACCATCACCACGATTCCAACGATCAAGGGCGGAATCGGTGGGATAAATACCGCCAACATTTTGTAGTTGTTTCGGATCTTTCGAATCGCGTCATCTTCTCGCCGGCGTGCATCGCGAATATTGCGATCTCGCTCACGCTGTAACTTTTCCTGTTCGATCTCGAGTTTCTTGGCCAACTGAGCCTCTTTCATTTGGTACTCTGTCAACCGTTGCAGGAGCTCTTGCTGCTTCGAAGCATCGATCGCCCCTTCAGACTGTAGCTTGTCGACCGATTCCTTGAACTGACGCTTTGCCTTCGCACTCGCATCTTCCACTTCGGCGACCTTCTCGTTGTACTTCGTATTCGCCGCACTTTGCTCTTCGGCCCCCAAGCGTTTAGCCTCCTCCGCTTGGGCCTCGACGAGCTTCAACGTACTGTATGTTGGGACGTGTCTGCGAATTGCAGGATATTTCGTCTCGCCAACCAACTCATCGATCACGTTGAGCACAAACGTGATGTTCTGAAACTGGAACTTAACATCCTCAAGTTGCGATGGGTTCTTGCGGATATCTACAAACACGCCAGACATGCAATCCAAATCGGAAACATACACCACCTTCAATGGTTTGTTCCCCTCTGGACTCTCCCCAGCTGAACTGCCAGATGCCAAAGGCTCCTTCGACTCGATCTTCGCAGCAATAACCTGAGGACCGACAGGCTTGCCACGTCGATTGCGAATTTCAGTCGCACGATCCAACGTCGTGCGTTGCATCGATCGAAGTTCTGCCAAAGGAATCGTTCCGGCAAAAGTCCCCGTAGAGACTAGCGGCGTGAACAAATTCTTCGCCCCATTCTTCGGCTTGAGTGTGCCACCGAAGAGGAACATCAACTCCTTGAGCCCCTTCGTGATTTCATTCTCTTGATTAAAAGCGACCTCACCACCTGGAGCTTCTTCGCGGATAAAAATCCAAAGGTCAGTCGACTGCTGCATCGCTTCTAAAACCGGATATGGGTTGTATTGCTGCCAAGCCAAGTCCGGAGTGTAAAGCCCCATCGGGCTCGGTTGCCCCGGAACATCAATCTCAAGGAGTTCCCAAAGTTGCTGAATCTCGCCTTTCGGTTGCGGTTGCCCTCCACCAAACATGCCGCCACCCATCGGTGGTTTCGGATCACCCGTTCCGGGAATCGCCGGATTGATGGCCGATTGCGGATCCTCAAAAATAGCGGTAGGCAACCCCGACCGAACCGCCGCGATAAAGTTTGCCATTTCCTCGGGAGTCAACGACGACGGCTGAACCGCGAGCAAGACATCCAAACGTTGCGTGTCGATAGGCGAAGCCGGATTAACATCGACCAACTCGAATTCTTTACCTAACTCTTCAATGATGGGCTCTTGCGGCGATTGACGGAATGTACTCATATCGAGCCCACCCATCATCTTGGCCTCCGTCTTGAGCACTCCTAACTTCTTCCGCGCGGACTTCGCAACGGTTGTCAGTGAACGAGCAAGCTCATATTCCACTGGAATCCCGGGTTCGAAGAATGGAATAACCACTTTCTGCAAACCGCTTCGAAACGCAGCTCCAAGCAAGATCGGCTGATCGGAAAGTGTTCCGCGCTCTCGCACCCGGACCGTTTGAGGTGTAATGCCGTACTGCTGCTCTGCTTGCTTCTCCTCATCACTCGAGGGAGAAATTGAATCGTAAATGCGAACTTGCATGGGTACGCCCGAAGAAGTTGCCGTCGACTCAAACTCTTTGAGCAGCGAAATCAACTCCACCTTCGTCTTCGCATACATTTCAGGCATATCCGCCGAAATAAAAGCATCGACGACGATGTCTCGATCTTTACCCAGATTGCGGATCATGTCCGTCGTCACGTTCGACAACGAACTGACTTGCAATTCCGTTACGTCAAACCGCTTATCTCGATTGCGGAATAGGATACTACCTGCGATGACGATGGCCAAAAGCATCAACGCGCGAACGAGATAATGCGCTAAAGTTTTGTTGCCGTCCTTACCGCTGTTCCAATGTCGCTTACCGATCAAAATCATACATAAGTACAATCCAAAAGATGCCAACAGCAAGAAGTACGCTAACCCGGAGAGGCTTATCACACCTCGACCAAAATCATCGAAACGCTCGGCGAGTGAAAACCCCTTGATGTCTCTAGCCCATTCTCTACCGATGATCGTGTCGGAAGCCGCAGCAAACGCGAGCGGCGCATTAAACAAGGCACCCAAAATAAAGCCGACCGTCAAGTTATTGGTCAAGAAAGACGCGACCATCCCGATAGCGATCATCGCCAAGCCGATCAGCCAATACCCCACATAATTGCTAAAAAACAATCCTGTATCCACTTCTCCGTTCGTCAAAAACGCGAGGACGATAAACGTGGAGAACTGCGAGAACAACAGCGATACGGTGTAAATTGCTGCCGCCGCTACATACTTACCGATCACAATGTCAAAGTCAGTGGCCGGCAACGTCAATAACAACTCATCCGTCCCCTGACGTCGCTCTTCGGCCCAAATACTCATCGTAATGGCCGGGATAAAGAACAACATGATGTACGTAAACCACTTGTTCAACTCGGAGAGCGTGCCCAAGTTTGAACTGAAAAACTCATGCGGCCAAAATGCAGCCATACTCGTCAACAACACAAACAAGCAGAGAAACACATAGCCCGTTGGGTTGGAAAAATATCCATAAAAGTTTCTCTTGAGAACCGCGTAAGCGACACGTCGCCCACGAGCCAAGAGCAATACCAATGCGAACAATACGCCCAACGAGACGATGTCCAGCAATAGCAGTCGCAGTAAGGCACTTGCAATCACTTTGGAATATCCTTCTTCAATCCGATAGAAATTTAGATCTGATGTTTCAAACTAGCAACAATTGACTTGACCGCATCGTAATGGGGATACACACCCCACATGTCGATTACGCTGCACCGGTCAACTTGTGGAACGCATCCGTGAGGTCTCCCTTGACTTTCTTCAAATCGTCAACGGATCCCTCAAACACTTTTCGCCCCTCGTTGATCATGATCACTCGCGTTGCCATCGCTTCAACCTCTTGCAAAATGTGCGTCGAGAGAAGAATCGTCTTGGTTTCACCAAGCTTCCGCATCGTATTTCGCACTTCGCGGATCTGGT
Organism: Pirellula sp.; assembly: GCA_044344575.1. Classification (GTDB taxonomy): domain Bacteria; phylum Planctomycetota; class Planctomycetia; order Pirellulales; family Pirellulaceae; genus JBKCUI01. The sequence continues at coordinate 6,691 of JBIJCS010000034.1, forward strand.
TTGGATCCAACCCCGCGGTAGGTTCGTCCAAAATCAGAACATCCGGCTCATGAAGCAACGCCTGCGCCATACCCACCCGCTGGCGAAACCCCTTGGAGAGCTTGCTGATCGCTTTGTGTAATACGGTCTTCAAGTCACACATCTCCACGACAGCCTCAATCCGCCCCTTCTTGTAATCCTTTTCCAACCCCCGCGCATCGGCGAAAAAGCTTAACAAGCTGTAAGGCGTCATGTCCGGGTACAAGGGACCATTCTCAGGGAGATACCCCAAATGCTTTGAACCTGCGATCCGATCCGAAAACATGTCGTGACCAGCTATGCGGGCAGAACCCTCACTCGGAGAAAGATATCCAGTCAACATCTTCATCGTCGTACTTTTGCCGGCTCCGTTCGGACCGAGAAAAGCCACTAATTCACCTTTGTTGACGGAAAAAGATATCTCCCGAGCTGCCGCAAAAGGCCCATAAAACTTCGACAATCCAATCGCCTCGATCATCGCCGTCGAGCTAGATGCATTCTTGCCCATTGTCATCACTCTTTTCGTAAAGTAATCGACCCGTAAAGTAATCGAATCAACCCATTGCCTAACACTGATCCAACGCCCACCAGTTGCAAGCACCCGCTAGACGCGAACACACTCTGGATGCGAACACCTTGCTCGACCGGACATCCCAAGTCAAGCTCAGGCGGGACAGTATAACGATTCTTCCGATTGCGCGTATACGCTCGAACCCCTTACCCGGTTCACCTGGAAATTCCATGGATTTCCTGCCGCGAAGCCCCACCCCGAACACGATTCGCACCATTGCCTTCAGTGCAGCCGATGACGCAAGTACTTCACGGTGGGATCGCTAGATACCCTCGACTCTTCATAAGACTCATCCACCCGAGAAATGGGAGCAGTCACCCCGTTGACTGGTTTCGAAGCACTGACCCCCCTCGCAAAAACGACCGCATCGACCTGCCTCGCGCCCGCTTCACGTAAAGCCCTCGCAGCATCCGCTAATGTGGCTCCCGACGTCATGACGTCATCAACTAACAGAAAACTCCTGTACTGAACTCGTTTGGAGTCTGTGACCTCAAACGCCCCCCGAATGTTCTCGCGACGTTCGCTGATGGTCTTCAAGCCCTGCTTCGATGTCCATCTCGAACGACGAAGCCCCCCTTGATAAACAGGGATCCCCATCCGCTCAACGATCTGTTCTGCGTAGACGCTCGCCGGATGGTAACGGTGCGTCAACCGTCGAAACCAATGCTGAGGAATCGGTATCACGTAATCATAACAGATGGTCAAAAAATCATCCCGAGCGGCAAGCCAATCACACAGCATTCCACCTAGCGCTTTTGCTAAAGGCTCGTGGGTGGAGTCTTTGCAAAAACGTGTCGCCCTCGCTGCCTCGCTGGCATAAATGGTATAAGCAAAGACACGATTCAAATCCCAAGCCTGGTGCTCGCAGAATTTACACGTCTTTTTTTGGCCTTTCTTCTTCCCCGTTGCACTGTTTACCGACTCTTCGAACGGCGAATACTCACGTTTCTTAAGCATTGCTTTCGCCGTTGCATTCGGTGCCCCACATTTCCAACACCCCTGCGAAATCGGGGGCATGCTCTCGCTACAACCACTGCACAATACGGCCATCCTATCATCCACTGCTGGACTGCGGCACAATGCGCACGACCGAGGAAACACCAAGTCCAAGTATTTTCGCCATCCATGCGGAAACATGAAATTAGTGCTCCACGCTCAAGACGATTTTTCCTTGCAGAACACCTGTCTTGGACAGCGTGTTGGACTCTTGCAAGCGGTGGGCCTCGGCGGCTTGGCTCAATGGCAATATTCGATCAATCTGCGCTTGCAATTTGCCACTGACCATCCAGTGGTTGATGTCCTGTGCAGCTCGCCGCTGAGACTCCGCAGACGCCTTGAACATCGCAAACCCCAAAAGGGAACACCCCTTCACGTAAAATGGACCCACAGGAAATGCCGGCCTCGCATCCCTACCCGCCATTAAAACCATCCGCCCCCCCGGTGCCATCGCCGCAACTGCAGCATCGAAATCCGGTTCTCGCAACGTCTCCCAATACACGTCCACCCCTTGAGGCGCAAGCGACCTCAACGCCTCCGGAGTATCTATCTTGTGATACTCGATGACATGATCTGCTCCTAAACTTCGACAACGCTCTGCTTTTTCAGGACTCCCCGCCGTCGTTATCACCGTGGCTCCCACCGCCTTGGCCATCTGCAAAACCATCGCGCCGACACCACCGGTCCCCCCCCGGACAAACAGCGTTTCCCCTGGCCGCAATTGGGCCCGCTCAAATAATCCTAAATGTGCGGTAATTCCTACCAGCGCAACCGCCGCTAAATCGCTATCCGCTACCCCTTCCGGTGATGCATATATCCAAGCAGGATCAATCACTGCTCGCTGCGCAAAGGTTCCTTGACGCCCAAGTAACCCTTGATTCGATCCCCATACCCTCTGACCGATGCGCACGTCGCGGACATGCGAGCCCGTGGCAACTACCTCCCCGGCAAAATCACAGCCGATCACAAACGGCTTAGGCAACTCCCAATAATTCGCACCACCACGAATGTACGTGTCGATTGGATTCACTGATACTGCATTGACTTGAATCAACACCGAATCATTATCAAGCACCGGTGGGGGCAAGTCTCCATACTCGATGCATTCAGGTCCACCTGCCTGCCGGATAAAAGCTGCTTTCATCGATCGGTTTCTTTCAAGCTCTAAAGCACCCGTTGAGCATCGCCGCTCGGAAGTCGTCGAGTATATACGATTTTTGCAACCGCATGCCGCAAGTGGACAACGAAAAAGAATTCGGAGCGATGCTACAAGTCAAAAGTTGCACCCAAAAATCAGCGAGCACTTCCTGTTAAATCAATCTCGGTTTTACCCCACACCTTGGGATCCAATGCTAGCTCAACAAGCCTTTTGAGCTTCGCGTTGGCCGTCGGCTCGCTGCTCCCCTCTTTACCCGGCGGACTACCCCACAGAATTCGAGGCCCCCCCTTGGTGGTCAACTCAAGCTTCCATCGCGATCGCTGAGAAATCGTTGCGGGATAGACATAGATACTGCTCAGCTTCATTTGCCCACTGGCCCGCAAGGGCTCGACAAGCCTCGCTAGCAAAATCGCTTCTTGTATCTGGGCATCCCCAAGCATCATGCCGACACGAGGATAATCCGAAGCTCTCACTCCTTGTGCGTAGATCAAAAGATAGTTTGCGATATCGGCTTGCGTAAAATCCTTCGTAGGTAACAACACCCCTTCTGTGTCCACCGGCAAAAAACTCTCTTGCTCAACAACACCAGCGGCCTGCTCCGAAACACCCCCGGACGGATCTCTCTGCGACGCGTCCGCAGACGCAGAAGCCCCACCCGCAACGCAATGCACCATGGCAATCGGCTGACGAAACTCCAAATTGATCATGATCTGACCGGCCGCCATTCGCTGCACACGATGGGTTTTGCGAACCCACGGATGCGAATCGAACGCCTTCGCAATCACCGCCGAAGTCTGATCATCGAGCAAACTCATGCGTTCCAAACCGCTTTCAGTGAAAACCTCAGAGACTATGTCGCTGCGCAACCAAGCTGGCGGATCGCTGATATGGATATTCTCTTTCCGTAACGCGTAATACTTCGTATCAAGCGCCTTGGCCCCATAAAATCGCCAGCCAAGATACCCGGTCAGCAACAGCGCGATCGGGCCGACCATGCTAAGAATCGCCGCCTTGGGAATGGCCAGTGCCATAAGAAAAACTATCCGTCCGCGTGAAATGACTCGATAAATACCCGAAATACACCACTACAAAATGATCAGAGCTACAGGCATCATCGGGAAAGTACCAACTTTCCCGCTCCCTGACCATGCCAAATCCCCCACTCGCTCCCCCCAACCGAATCTCTGTTGATCTAGAGAGCTTGGGAAAGCTACACTGGAAACGGGTGCGGACATGACACCCGAAGGATCGGTTGAAGTCCGCACCCAACGCACGCACGAGAGAGAACTCGGTTATCAAATTTTCACGCAGACCGACGAAGGGACTCGAGAATGGTTGCTATCGAACTCAACGAACTCGCCACACAAGTCCAAGGGGAAGTAGTCGCTGGAGATACGAATGTCGGATCCCCGCCCCTTCTGATTACCTCCGCATTACCACTTACCCAAGCCGTTGAGGGAAGCGTAACTCTCATCGACCACCGTAAGCATGCCGAAAAACTTATCAATACTCAAGCGGTCGCGGTAATCACTCCAGAACGACTTCCAGGTATCTCCATACCGCAAATCATCGTGGCCAATCCGCACGAAGCTTTCGCAAAAGCATGCGCCGTTTTCCAACCTAACTCCATCATTGAACGCCCTTACGGGATCCACCCAACCGCACAAATTCACTCGAGTGCCACGGTTAGCTCAGAATCATTTATCGACGCATTTGTCTCCATCGACTCAGATTGTACCGTAGGGCAAGGCTGTCACCTGCACCGAGGGGTAACCCTCATGCCCGGATGCAAAGTCGGCAAGAACTGCCAACTATTTCCCGGCGTGGTCCTCTACCCCGGAACCATCCTAGGTGATCGCGTTATCCTGCACGCAAATACCGTCGTTGGCGCCCACGGGTTCGGTTACCGATTCGTCAACGGTACGCACCAACCTGCTTCACAACTGGGATGGGTCGAGATTGAATCCGACGTGGAAGTCGGCGCAAACAGCGCAATCGACCGCGGAACCTATGGCGCGACGCGAGTCGGTCAAGGAACCAAAATCGATAACTTCGTCCAAATTGCTCACAACTGCTCTATCGGAAAACATAATCTGATCTGCGCTCACGTAGGGATCGCCGGCAGTGCAAGCACAGGTGATTACGTTGTCCTCGCCGGACAAGTCGGGGTAAAAGACCACACCCACATCGGCGACCGAACCCAAGTCGGTGCGCAAGCTGGCATTGCATCCGACGTTTTGCCAGATCAAATCATGCTAGGTAGTCCCGCCAAAACTCGATTCGAACAAGCCCAACTTTGGGCAATGGAAAATAAACTCCCAGAGATGCGGAAAACCATCAAGCGTCTCGAAGCAACGATTGCAGAACTACAAGCGAAACAACCAAGCACCACCGCACACGAGAAAGCAGGCTGATGAGCGCTTGCCCTACCCCCACCCCGAATGCTCCTCTCGAAGTTCGCGGTGCACAAGGTGCTCCGCTCGAGCACGCACTTCGCCTCTACTCGCCTGAAACTTCCCCATCGGAAACCTTTGGGCTTGTTGCTGGTTGGGGTGAATACCCACTCCAAGTCCTCCAAGCACTTCAGCGTGCAGGACACAAAACGGTTGTCGCCGCAATCCACTCCCATGCCGACGAAGCTCTCGGAAACTCCGCGGATGCCATCGAATGGTTCGGCGTATGCAAGCTCGGGCGGATGCAGAAGTACTTTCAATCGCATGGTGTCACGAAGGTCTGCCTCGCTGGCAAACTCTTTAAAGATCGGATCCTCTATCACGGGTCACTTCTTTGGACCCATGCCCCAGACACGGAGTGTATTCGCACCTTTATCCCTTCGTTTCTCTCAAGAAAAGAAAACACCACCGACGACACGCTACTCGGAGCAATCGTGCGGTCCTTTCAACGTAAAGGAATGCAAGTCGTTCCCGGAACGGATTATGCAACAGAACTCATCGCACAATCCGGAGTCCTCACTCACCGCAAACCGAACAAATCCGAATTGGCAGATATCGATTTCGGCTGGAATATCGCCAAAAGTATCGGAGGCCTCGATATCGGCCAATCCATCACCGTAAAGAATCGAAGCGTCCTGGCCGTCGAAGCCATCGAAGGTACCGATGCTTGTATCGAACGAACTGGCAAACTATGCCCCGTCGGCGGTTGGACGTTAGTGAAAGTAGCAAAACCCCAGCAAGACATGCGATTCGATCTACCCACCATCGGTCCACTGACCATCGAACGCTTAGCGCAAGCCGGTGGAACGGCGATTGCCATCGAAGCCGGCAAGACAATTCTTCTGGATCGACCTCGCACGCTCGCTCTTGCCAACCGCAAAGGCATTTCTATCTTGTCTCGCAACGCTGACTAGTTCGCAACGCTGAGTAGTTCGCTACTATGGAAAAGAAGCATTAGCAATGCAGCAGAAGAACACCAGTTCATAGCGAACTAGTTGACTTGATTGCGCAACGCATCCCCCCTGTAAGCTCTGAGAATCTCCATCGCTCCTTTGCGCCGAAATTCTTCGCACCCCTCTTCGCAATAAAAAGCAGTGTGCGGATTGAGCAACAAGCGATCATGTGCAGGATGGTTCGGATCGCGCCAAGCCTGCAAGACTGGACTGTCGCTCGGCGGAGGTTCCACTTCAAGCACATCAATCCCTGCCCCATAAAGGTGCCCTGATTCCAAAGCACGAACCACCGCTAACGTATCTACAACGCCACCTCGCGAAGTATTGATCAAAATCGCACCCTTCGGCATCTGACCAATCTCATCAGAGCCAATCAATCCACGCGTCTGTGGTGTCAAAGGACAATGCAAACTAACGATCGCTGATTGTCGCAAAAGCTCTTCCAAACTATCCACGCGCCGAACCCCTAACGCTTTATCTACACCGTCGCGAAGAAAAGGATCGTAAAATAACACATCAAATCCAAATGCCTTCGCACGTAGTGCCGCTGCAGTGCCAATGCGACCACAACCGATGACCCCAAAGCTCCTCCCACGCAATCGTGGAATCGGTGCTCCCTGGTCGACATTCCAAGCCCCGATCCCCCGTTTCAGCCTGCTGTTCAAGAAATGGGTACCGCGAGCCAAGCACAATGCCATCCCCAACGCGGAATCGGCGACCTCCTCCGTCCCATAATCGGGCACGTTACAAACCGGTATGCCACGCGCCGCCGCAGCTGCAATGTCGATCCCGTCATACCCAACACCAGGCCTTACGATCACTTTGCATTTCTCCAAGCGATCGATGGAAGCCTTGGTGAACCGAAAATAGTGATAAACCATGATCGCATCGGCATCTTCAATCTTGCCGACCAACTCGGACTCCTGCATGGCATCCAATGCGACCACATCCGCCACATCGCGCAAAACGTCACGCTCATACTCCAGCGGCTCGACAATCAAATCGGTAATGACGACCTTCCACCGTTTGTTCTCTGCGACTATCGACATGCTATAGCCCTTCTTCTAGATGCCCACGGAGCCGTCACCATCGACCAACTGCTTGGGTCAAACGAACGCCGGATTGGCTTGCTCGTACGCCGTAATTTTGGCCTCATGCTCAAGCGTCAATCCGATGTCGTCGAGACCGTGCAAGAGACAATGCCGACGAAATGGTTCTACCGAAAACGAGGCCTTGAAGCCCTGGTCATCAAAAACCATATTTTGTTCGAGATCAACGGTCAGCTTATATTCCGCAGTGGCACCGGCACGTTGGAATAACTCTTCGACTTGCTCCTCCGACAACGCGATCGGCAATACACCGTTCTTGAAGCAATTGTTGTAGAAAATGTCTGCGAACGACGGCGCGATCACCGCTCGAATCCCAAAATCCTCAATCGCCCAAACCGCATGCTCGCGCGAAGATCCACTTCCAAAGTTGCGACGTGCCAAAAGAACCACAGCACTTGCATTTCGAGGAAGATTCAACTCAAATTCTGGGTTCGGCTCCCCACTTTCCAAAAACCGCCAATCGAAAAACAAATACTGCCCAAAACCAGATCGCTCAATGCGCTTGAGAAACTGCTTCGGAATGATCTGATCCGTGTCGACGTTGGCTCGATCCATAGGAGCCAACACCCCAGTGACTTTTGTAAATGGTCTCATATTGCTCGTAAACCTATCTCTTGTTTATTACTATTGGTTGTTCGATGAAACACCAAGCGACCGCAGTTCGATCGGATCGCTTCGATGGGGTTAGCCAAGCTACTATGCTAACACCCTCACCTGGCCGTGGTAGCTATGCATCAGCAGCTATGCTTGACGATAATTCCAATCGCGGATGTCGGTGAATCTCCCCTGGATCGCAGCCGCAGCAGCCATCGCTGGAGATACCAAGTGCGTTCGACCACCCTTGCCCTGACGGCCTTCGAAATTTCGATTGGATGTCGAAGCGCAACGCTCACCAGGCGCCAGTCGATCGGGGTTCATCGCCAAACACATACTACAGCCCGCCTCTCGCCAGTCAAAACCAGCTTCTTTAAATACTCGATCCAATCCCTCACTCTCGGCCTGTCGCTTCACTTGTCCACTGCCAGGTACCACCATCGCGTAGACCTTACTCGAAACACGATACCCTTTCACAACTTGGGCAGCCGCCCGCAAATCCTCAATACGAGCATTGGTGCAAGAACCGATAAAGACACGCTCGATTGGAACATCCGTCAGCCGCACACCAGCCTTCAATCCCATATACTCCAATGCACTCGCGGTTGATTTCCGTTCGGTCTCATCCGCAAAGTCTACCGGCGAAGGTATAGGCGACGTCACCGAAATCACTTGGCCCGGATTCGTACCCCAAGTGATCTGCGGTTCAATATCTTTGCCTTGGTACACCGCGACCGCATCGTATTTTGCACCCGAGTCGGAGGGTAAGTCTTTCCACACAGAGACCGCACTATCAAAATCCTTAGGCGCAAAAGGTCGACCTCTCAAGTAATCAAACGTCTTCTGATCCGGAGCAATCATCCCCGCACGCGCCCCGGCTTCGATCGACATGTTGCATACCGTCATTCGCTCTTCCATCGAGAGATTACGTATCACCTCTCCGGTGTACTCCAACACATATCCGGTCCCGCCCGATGTCGTTAACTTGCCGATCAAGTACAAAATCAAGTCTTTGGCAGTCACTCCCGGAGCCAATGCCCCATCGACCCGTAACTCATAGGTCTTCGGAAGATATTGAAGTAGCGTTTGCGTTGCCAACACATGCTCGACTTCACTCGTTCCAATTCCAAAAGCCAACGCCCCAAAAGCGCCATGCGTCGCCGTATGGGAATCGCCGCAGACAATCGTCATCCCAGGCTGAGTGTAACCCAACTCCGGTCCAATGATGTGCACAATCCCCTGATTCACATCATTCAAATCATAAAGCCGAATACCAAACTCTTTGCAGTTGTTCCGCAACGTGTCAACCTGCTGCTTGGCGATCGGGTCCGCAATAGGCAAGCCACGATCAGTCGTCGGTACGTTGTGGTCAGGAGTTGCAACCGTGCGTGCCGGTCGACGCACCTGCCGACCCGCTAACCGCAAACCTTCGAAGGCCTGCGCACTGGTCACCTCGTGGACAAGATGCAAGTCGATGTACAAGATAGCTTGCTTGCCCGCCTCATGATGCACAACATGCTTGTCCCAAATCTTTTGGAACATCGTTCGAGGTACCGTCGATGGCTCGGCCAAGTGACTCATAGCAGCTTTTCTAATGTTTCTAGAGCGGAAAGGGATCGTTCAATGTGGGGGGGCAAAGCCCTCCCTTTCTGGGGGC
>JBIJCS010000395.1:0-4842 GCA_044344575.1 Pirellula sp.
CCGCCACTCTTTGCCCAGCTACACTCAACTCTTGCTTGACACAGTGGTACTCCACCATGACATCCCGAACATTCAGCACGATCTCATTCCCCTTGCTCGGATCAAACTCTACTTGAATCTCTAGTAGATCCGATTCGATCCCTTCAAGCGGATTTTTATCCCCTGGTTTGATTTCTCCTATCTCGATGCGATGGGTCTTCGCTCGTAACCCTTGCAACTCCTGCACGGGCTGAAATGTCATTCGAGGACCATCGTCCGTTTGCTTTAAACCAAGCTCCAACGGAAGAGTCATGCTCTGATTAAACGGAACACCTTTGGTTTCCGTCTGCCACCAACCAATCAAGACTCGACGTCCCATCGGCTCATCGCTAAACGACTGTGCAGCATAAAAACCTTTTCCTCGATGACCTCGTAGGCGAGTGGCATCGGGAATGAAGCTCTTTCCATCAAAGTCTCCAACCGCATACTCGCTGTTTGCTCCTAACAACACCCATTTGGTTCGATCGGATTGCCCGTCAATCTTCAATGGGAAAAAGTCCGGACACTCAAATAGAAATCCTCCTCCAGGTGCATCCCCATTGCTGACGCTTGCTAGTTCCCATTCCTTGAGATTCGATGACGTAAAGAAGTGTACTGTGTGTTTGCCTTTCCACTCCACGTAAAGCACCATAACCCACTTCTCGCTGGCTTGATGCCAAAACACTTTGGGATCCCGATTGCCTGGGGTGATCTGTGGTAGCACGGGATTTTCGGAGTACTTGGTAAAACTGCGTCCATCAGTGCTGTACGCGATGCCTTGAACCGTCGGATTCCCTGCCGCTGTGTATATCAATACCAACGGTGGCTTGCCATCTTTTCCAAACCCACTGGTATTGTTCCAGTCGACGACCGCACTGCCGCTAAACATCGGGCCCATCGAATCTGGTAGCAGTTTATCGCCAAGCTCTTCCCAATGGACGAGATCTTTACTCACCGCATGTCCCCAATGCATGTTTCCCCAGCCCCATCCGTACGGGTTGTGCTGAAAGAATAGGTGGTACTCTCCATTGTAGTAGACGCACCCGTTGGGGTCGTTGTTCCAACCGCGTTTGGGTGAAAAGTGAAACTGCCCACGGGCTTCCTCACGATATAGATTTTGTGCATCTTTGAGTGTGTTCTGAATATCGATCTGCTCCAAGGCTTGGGAGTCCTCATGCAATTTATCAACGCGCACCGTGAGTTTCTTTCCGCTCCATTGCGAGATGTCCATCGGTGCCCACCAGTCTGGTACGCTGTCCGCTAGCTCCATATCGTTGCGCACGAGGACTTGGTCGTCGAGCAGAAGGGTGACAACGCGTTTTGCTCCACCATTCTTGATTGGAAAATGAAGGTAACGCTCCGACGCGATGACTTCGCGCTCGACATTCGTTAGGTATCCCTTAGGCTTTATTGCTGTCTGGATGATATGGTCGATGTTGATGTGTCCCCAGCTACCCTTCGCTTCATCGATGATTCGCAGTGTCGCGTTTTTTCCGATGAATTCGCGCACATCCCAAGACTGCGGTTCTAGTTTCTCAGTACCCCCCGGTTGGCCGTTCGGGCCGGTTGCCGACCGTACGAGCTTGTTCTCGACATAAAGCTGCAGAGCGAGTTTCTCTGGGTTCTTGCCTCCACCGATCAGGAAGGTGATGTAGGGGCGTTCGATTTTAAACTCTGGTGAAGTCAGTGTTCCAACGGAATCATCACCTTCGATGAACGAATTGACGAGCCCTTGGCCTTGGAATCCATCGACTTGCATCTGCCCCGGTAGGGTTCCTTTCGCGGGAGCACTTCCAAATGCCACTCCGGTGACTTTCCAAGTCCCATACGTGGCTTGTTCGAAGTCTGCCACGATGAGATCCTCGGTGGCTTGGCCGAAACTGGACGTGGAAAATGAGCTTAGAATGGCACTGAGACAGACTAGCAGGATTGCGCTGGTTCGGTTCGCTGAAAGGATGGTCCTTGGGTAACAAGCTGTTGAGGATGGAAGGAATCGGTTCAGGAAACAACACATGATCGGCCATGGGGCAGGAGGATAACTGCGAACGAAGAGCGTGTGTGTTGATCTTACACGAAACCAGGCGATTCCAGGCTGGATTGTTCAAGATTCATAAGCTCGGAAGAAATGGGGTATGAAGATGGGGGCATGAAGGTGAAAGGGCAGGGCTGAGCAGGGGAAAGCAGGGCAGGGTAGGATATCGGAATCGCTTTCTTGACCAATCACTTCTGTACATGCATTCGGCTGGGACTTGGGGAAGGTAATGGGTGAGACTATACTGCTCGCCTGACGCTAGGGTTAAGGTAGCGGACCATTTTTTATCTTCTGGAACATAATTGGGCGATGATGAACACGATGCGATGGTTCACGTTGGAATGCAGCGTTACGGGTGCCGCTTGTTTCTTGTTAGGGGGGCTAATGCTGGTTGGTTGTGCAAAACCAGTCGCTGCACCTACTCCGATTCCGATGAAGGTTGCCACGGTTTTGGCGAAGGCCCAGGAGGTGACCGATTACGATGAATTCGTGGGGCGTACGAGCGCGACGGAAACGGTCGAAGTGCGAGCGCGGGTTACGGGATACATCAAGGAGATTTTGTTCACCGATGGTCAGAACATCCGTGAAGATGACTTGCTTTTTAAAATTGAGCCGGATGTTTATCAAGCGGCGCATCAGCAGGCACTTGCCAAGATCGATTTGATGAAGGCTCGTGTGGGGCTTGCCAAGAGCAAGCTTGCTCGTGCGAAGTCCTTGATTGACGTTCAGGCGATATCTCAGGAGGAGTATGAAGAGAACGTCGCTGCGCTAACGGAAGCTCAGGCGCAGCAGGTCGCTGCGGAGGCGGACTCTCAAATTTCGGCATTGGATCTGAAGTACACGGAGGTCCGCAGTCCGATCTCTGGTCGCATTGATCGTGCGTTGGTGACTCCAGGGAACATTGTCACCGGAGGGTTAGGAACTGGCACGTTGCTAACTACTATCGTAAAAACCGACCCGATGTACGTTTATTTTGATGTCGATGAGCAGTCGGTCTTGCGCTATCAGCGGTTGGAACGTGAGGAGGGACAAGCTGAGAAGTCGAAACTCCTCAAGGACTTGAACATTCCATGCGCGATTCAGCTTGCGGATGAAAAGGACTTTTTGCATCAAGGCAAGCTTGACTTTATTCAGAACCAAATTGACGAGAAGACGGGATCGATCAAGCTTCGGGGAGTCTTTAGCAATCCGGACAATTTGCTTAAGTCCGGAATGTTTGTTCGAGCGCGCGTGCCGGTCTCGCAGCCCTATCAAGCGGTGGTTGTGCCGGAGCAGTCGATTGGAGTGGATCAGGATACTCGGTATGTGATTGTGATTGGATCGGATAAGAAACCGGTACGGCGTACGGTGGAGTTAGGTCGATTGCTTGGGGATCAGCGAGTGATCACTCGCGGGTTGGAAAGTGGCGAAGAGATTATTTATCGCGGGCTACAGCGAGTTCGTCCGAATGCGGCATTAGAGATTGAACGGACGGAGCATGTCAGTAGCGTGCCATCCGCGATCACCCCGGTTGCAACACCTACAGCGACAAAGGAAGGGGTTTAACGATGTTTTCTAGGTTCTTCATCGATCGGCCGATTTTTGCGGCTGTAATCTCGATCTTGATTACGCTGGCGGGTGGTGTTTTTGTTTGGCAATTGCCGATCGCTCAGTACCCTGACATCACTCCTCCAACCATTCAGGTTACCTGTTTTTATCCAGGGGCGAGTGCGGACGTTGTTTCGGATACCGTTGCTGCTCCGATCGAACAGCAGATACTCGGAGTCGAGAAAATGCTGTACATGTCCACCCAATGCACAAACGATGGGGGGTGTTCCATCGCCGTGACATTTGAGGTCGGAACCGATTTGGATATGGCGCAGGTGCTTGTTCAGAACCGAGTGAACCTTGCAACTCCGACGTTGCCGAGTGAAGTCAAGCAGACAGGGGTATCGGTGAAAAAGCGTTCCCCGAGTATTTTGCTGGTGGTGAATTTGATTTCACCTGATCAGTCGAGGAACCAATTGTATTTGAGCAACTACGCGACCATTCAATTGCGCAATGAGTTGGTGCGAATCCCCGGGGTGGGCGATATTGGGTTTCTCGGTCAGCTTGATTATTCGATGCGTGTTTGGTTGGATCCAACGCGGATGGCGACCTTGGGGATTACCACTTCGGATGTGATGCAGGCGTTACGTGAACAGAATGTTCAAGTCGCAGCGGGGGCGTTGGGGCGTGAACCGATGTTGCCGGGGCAATCGTTTCAATACACACTTTCGACCAAAGGTCGACTGATGGAACCCCAAGAGTTCCGCAGTATCGTCGTGGGGACCAGTTTATCCGGTACGCCGGTCTATCTACGCGATGTGATCACGGAAACGCGGACGCTAGAAGATCGTCGTACTTATGGTGGAATCGAGCTAGGAGCAAAGAACCAGGACACCTCTTGCACACTCGATGGATTGCCATCGATTGGGATGGCGATCTACCAACAGCCTGGATCCAACGCGATCGACACCGCAAATCGGATCCGCAAGGAGATGGATCGACTCAAAGAGAATTTTCCCTTGGGTGTCGATTACAAGATCGTTTATGACACGACGCCATTTATTTCGGAATCGATTATCGAAGTATTCAAAGCACTTCGCGATGCAATTCTCTTGGTGGCAATCGTCGTCTTGGCATTCTTGCAATCGTGGCGCGCTAGCATCATTCCATTGATTGCGGTTCCGGTGGCGATCATCGGAACATTTGCGGTCATGCACGGTATCGGGTATAGCTTGAACAACCTGTCTCTCTTTGGGCTGGTGTTG
>JBIJCS010000396.1:0-4835 GCA_044344575.1 Pirellula sp.
TCAGGCCACCGGAGGGACGGTTTCCGCCGTAGTGGCAACCGTTGCAATTGGCGACGAGGATGGGGGCGATATCGTTGGCGAAGCTGATGGTTTCTTTGCCGGTGCGTTCCATGACTTCGACGGGTTTGGATGGTTCGGCAGGTTTTGGAGCTTCGCCGGTGGCAAGTGTTTTGAGATTGGCTTTTGGATCCTCACCGTCATATTTGGCTCCTTGTTGGATCCAGTTTTTGAGGATGGTTAACTTTTCAGCGGAGACTTTGTTGCCGTTGGGGGGCATCACCCCCCCTTCGATGGAGGTGACGAGGGGACTGCTAGCTGAGTCACCGGGGAATAAAACGACACCGCCTTTAGAGCCTTTGATCAGTTGTTCGTAGGTGGGCATTCCAAAGCCGCCACTTTCCTTATCGACGTGGCAGCGGCCGCAGTGTTCTACCAAGATCGGTGCAACTTGTTTCGTGAAGCTTACCCCGTTGCTAGTTGCAGGGTTATTGTTCGAGGGGGCAATTGGTTTCGACTTGTCCTTTCCCATCTCTCGCACTTTGGCTTGGATGGCCGACCATTCAGGCAGAGGGCTGAATTCCGCACCTTCGATCGAGAGAACATCGATGGCTTTGGCAAGTTTTCGGTGGAGCCGTTCCCATTCGGCCAAGTCCTTTTTATCGGCTTGAGTTACCAGATCGGCGAAGACGCTGTTGCAAGCCTCGATCCAGTCCGAGCTTTGGCCGAATTTCTTTTCTTTGAACAGTTCTTCCGCTTGTTTGATGGCAAGTTTGCAGGATTCGAGGTCGGTTGGGGGAGTGATCGAGGGTGATGGTGCGTTTGTGTCTTGTGCAGCGACGGGGGCAAGGGTCCACAAGGAGGTGATGCAAGGGATTGTCCAAGCGAAAAAAGTGGCCAGTAGGACTTGGAGCATTGGACCTGCGGGAATGTGGCGTAGGTTCATACGGGATGGAATGTATGGAGAAGGAGGATTGCGAGGATGCATAGGAGTCGACGCGGGTGATATGGAATTATAGTTTTTGGCGTCCGGAGAGCGCGTCAGAGAGAATTTCCTTGTTGGTAAATTCCAGGACGCTACCGCTTGTGACGCCTCGAGCAAGCCGGGTCAATTGTACAGGATATGGTGCAAGCTGGTTGGAAATAAAAAGGGCTGTGCCATCCCCTTCTACGTTTGGATTGGTGGCCATGATCACTTCTTTGAAATTCCCAGATCGGACCCGATCGACGAGGGCTTCGATGGTCAGTTGGTCTGGACCGATGCCGTCCAGGGGGGCGATTCGGCCTAAGAGGACGTGATAGAGCCCTCGGTAGATGCCGGTTTGCTCGAGGGCGATCAGGTCGCGTGGTTGCTCGACGATGCACAAGAGGCTTGTGTCTCGCTGTGGATTTTGGCAAACACCGCAGAGGGATTCTTCGGCCAAGTTAAAGCAGACGCTACAGTATCGCACGTTTTCTCGGACTTTTCGAATTGCATCGGAAAGTGCGAAGGCTTCGGACTCGTGGACTCGCAGAAGGTGGTAGGCGAGTCGTTCGGCCGTTTTTTTTCCGATTCCTGGCAGCCGCCCTAACTGGGCGACCAATTCCGTTACCGATTGGGAAATTTCAGCCACTTGGAAATCCTATCCGCTAAAGTCCACTGCGAGCTTGGTCCGAGCAATTTTCTTTTGACCTTGTTAACATAGCAAACTTCGTTGAAATGATCAGGGAGAGGAGAGACGAAGTTCCTCAACTGCCTAGCCAGCCACTTCCTAGCCAAAACCGAGCACCACTCAACCAGCGAGCTTCCATGACGGTCCTGCTACAGATTCGAAATGCCCATAAGCGTTATGGTGATCAGATTTTGCTCGATGGAGCGGAGTGTACGCTTTCGAGCGACACAAAAGTGGGTTTCATCGGTCGCAATGGGGCGGGCAAGTCGACGTTATTAAAGTGTATTTTGGGGGAGGACGAGCTTGATACCGGCGAGATCATTCGGCATCCGAAGTTGAAGATTGGGTATCTCAAGCAGCATGATCCTTTTCTTCCTGGTGAGACGGCTTTGGAGTTTCTGATGCGGGACTCAGGGCAGCCGGATTGGAAGTGTGGAGAGGTAGCGGGGGAGTTTGAAATCAAGGGACCGATGTTGCAGGCTCCCATGCAAAGTCTTTCGGGTGGTTGGCAAACACGGGTGAAACTCTCTGCTTTATTGCTTCATGAGCCGAACCTTTTGTTGCTGGACGAGCCCACGAACTTTTTGGATTTGCGTACGCAGTTGCTTCTCGAACAGTTCCTAAAGAACTTTCAAGAGGCTTGTTTGATCGTTTCGCACGATCGAGCATTCCTCAATGCGACTTGCGATTCGACGCTGGATCTTTCGCTTGGCGAACTGACGCTATTCCCTGGCAAGGTCGATGAGTTTTTAGAGTACCAGCGAGAATTGCAGGAGCACGATCAACGCTCCAATGCTTCGATTGCGGCGAAGCGCAAGCAGTTGCAAGAGTTTATCGATCGCAACCGGGCACGCGCTTCGACGGCGACTCGTGCAAAGTCAAAGAGCAAGATGCTTGAGCGACTCGAGCTCAAAGAGTTGTCCGGCTCGCAGTCGAATGCGACGATTCGAGCACCACAAGTCGAGCCGCGCCAGGGGCCGGCGGTTCGTTGTCGCGATTTGAGTATCGGTTATCCGGAGCGGATGATTGCAGCGGGGATCGGTGTAGAGATCGATCATGGTACACGTGCGGCGATTGTCGGGGACAATGGTCAAGGGAAAACAACGCTACTGCGAACCTTGGTCGGCTCTCTTTCTCCGGTGGCGGGTGAGGTGAAATGGGGGCATGGTTGTGAATTAGGGACTTATGCTCAGCATGTGTACACGAGTCTACCCGAAAACAAGACCGTGCTTGAGTTTTTGGAATACGAAGCGATTCCGGGGACGAAGAACCAAACGATTCTCGACATGGCTGGAGCGATGTTGTTTCGAGGAACAGCGGTGAACAAAAAGATCCGCGTGCTCTCAGGAGGTGAACGTGCTCGGCTCTGTATGGCATCTTTGCTCCTTGGAAAAGCAAATATTTTGATTTTGGACGAACCCGGCAACCACTTGGACGTCGAGACGGTCGAAGCGTTGGCGGATGCGTTGATTGATTATCGTGGCACGGTGATTTTTACTTCGCACGATCGGCATTTTCTCAAGCGTGTGGCGACTTCGTACATCGAAGTTCGCGATGGTAAAGTCACTCAGTATCGCGGGGACTACGATGCTTATATGTACATGGTGCAGAAAGAACTCGATGAGACGGAAGCGGCTCGCCATCCGAATGCAGCGTCGAAAAAGCCATCGGGCAAGCCGCTCGCGCAGGGGGCTGCGAAAGCTCCAGCGAACGACGAGCGAGCTTTGCGCAAGCAGATTAACAACCTGGAAAAGAGTATTGCCAAGCTAGATCAGCAGCGCAAAGAAATACATAACCAGTTGATGAATGCAACGGACGCTCAGTCGGCTTTGAAGTTACACACCGAGCTTGAGAACGTCTCGGCTGAATTGGAGTCGGCTGAATTGCGGTGGGCGGAACTGCAAGAGCAACTCGAAGGGTAGGCACTCCTATTCTATGCGTCGCCATGAGTTCAAGGTGAATACCAACGGAGAGCCTCGAAATGATTCGACTGGTTGAGCGATCGGAGGCTGAGCTTACGTTGAGTTTGGAATCTCTTGATGATTGCCGAGAGATTGCCAGAAGCATCGCGGAGGTGCTCCGAGGGAGACTGCCAAGTGTGGTTGGATTAACTGGCACTTTAGGGGCAGGGAAAACGCAGTGGACCAAGTTTTTTGCGGAGGCACTGGGTGCGAATCCGTCGGATGTTTCGAGCCCGACGTTTGTATTGATTCATCCTTTGGCAACGGAGCCACCGGTGTATCACATCGATGCTTACCGGATTGTCGATAGCGATGAATTCTTGGAGTTGGGTATCGAAGAATTGTTTGAGAGTCCAGCGATTACAGTCATCGAATGGGCGAATCGGTTTCCTGATTGCATGCCCAAAGGTGCGTTGTGGGTGCATTTAGATACCCAAGATGCGACAGGGACGCAGCGACAGTTGACGATCCGCAATTTCGCGTCCTTTCCTGGACTAAAAGAACGTCTATTGAGCGCGATGGAAATAGGTCCGTCGTAGGGCAAAAACCTCTGCAGTTGGTTTGGCTTTGCTAAAGAATCTCCCTTGGAATGTTCGTTTGGGTTGATTTTTGTTCTAATAAACTCTTACCATTGTCCGTAAACCATCACGGTGAGTCGTGTCGCCGGTTTCGGTGTTGCTACTTCCCGTATTGTTACTTTTCTTTGATCCATTGCTAGGAATTCATCCGATGTCGTACCCTTGCGATTCTCTACGTTGCGGAACAAATCGATTGGGCATCGCCATTCGTTTACTTTCGAAGTTTCTTGGCTTTCTGGCGTTGCTGTTTGCGGGGAATGTTATCCCCGAGAATTGTGGAATCGGCATCGCAATGGCGTTTCAGGCATCAGCAGAAGAGTTGCCACCGGCGGATAGCGTACCTAGGGAGCGATTAGAAATGTGGAAAAAAGTTGATAATGCATTGAAACAAGAACTTCCGAAAACAGCGTTGGAAGAACTCAAAAAGATCTTGGAGCAAGCGTTAGCTCAAAAGGCCTACCCTGAGGCGGCGCGTGCCGAAGCGCAAATTGTGATCATCGAGTCGATGATGGAAAACGAGTCGAACGAAAAAGCTATTTTGCGATTGCGCAGTGCGATCGCTCATTCACAGGAGGAAGTTCAACCGGTACTGCACGCATTGTTAGCCAATTGGTACTGGTCGTATTTCGAATCCAATCGATGGAGGT
>JBIJCS010000035.1:0-16108 GCA_044344575.1 Pirellula sp.
CGCACACCGATGAGGATTTTTGGATCGAGTGTTTTCCAAGTGGGCCAATTAGCACTGCATCGAAAGCTGGCATGCTTGAATCCATACCGGTAATCCCTTCTTCTCTTCTTACTTTCACCTTTTGCGGCCTGTTACCCGCAGCCATCCTTGGGGTCAACGTGATGGAATTGCTTGCAGGTGCTCACTTCATCAGCAAGCAGTTTTTTGAATTGGACAAGTCCTCGAATCCAATATTGCGGTGGACCGCATGGCAGATGATCGCTCAGCAAGAGGGGATCGTACGCCAACTTCATTACACAAACAGCACCCTGGAGTGGGGCGCACGCTGGCTACTTGAGCTTAACGAAAATAGATCTTGGTCTCATCGTAAATGCGATGCATCATCGCAGCCATGCTCCTGGGTGCTGTGTCCTCCTCATCATTACCACAACAGCCACGACTCACAGTCGGATCGCGATTTGTGGCAGTGCCATCTCGTCGTTGATTCCGTTCGTTACGACACGTTACAAGCTCCAGACCGCCCGGAATCGAATTACAGAGAGGAGATGCAGCGACACATTCAACGGAAGCTACAAAAGCTAGGAACGGCTAACGTA
The DNA here is from genome assembly GCA_044344575.1 of Pirellula sp. Taxonomy (GTDB): domain Bacteria; phylum Planctomycetota; class Planctomycetia; order Pirellulales; family Pirellulaceae; genus JBKCUI01. The sequence goes on from JBIJCS010000035.1 coordinate 597, forward strand.
TCCGGTCTGGTACTCGAGTTTCCCATCGTTGATGAGTTAGCGATTGGACAATGGATGCAATGGATGATCCTCTCAGAATTGCTTCAAGCCGAGATGAATTCTACCGTTGATAAATCGGCAAATAGTGGTATTTGACGGAGAGGCTTAAAACAGCCATCGAAGTACAATACACGGTACCGGCGTTTTGTTCCTCTCCGCCGGAAGACTCCCACGAGCCGTTAGGTTTTTGCTGTCCAAGCAGCAACTCAGAGACAATGCTTGCCGCTCTCTGCGCGTGATCTCCTCCGCGTTGATGCATTCCTTGAGCAAAGTAGTACAAGCCGTAAAGGATGAATCGCTCATTCCACTTTGGCGGGTGTTCAAGCAACCAATCCGAGGCACCTGCAACCAATGGTGATTCGTACTGTCCGCAAACCTGCATCGCAAGCAACCCTGCTGAGGTCATTGTAAAGCTGGGGCCTCCTCCGTTCGCTTCGTAGGAGAAACCGGCTTTTGGCTCACGCGGTTTTCCTTGTGTGTCCACAGGAGAGGTGAAAGACCGTTTCAGATAGCCAATAGCGTCGTCGATGGTTGCAGCAGCGACATCTAGCCCATCGTTTTTTGCACTGCGCAGGGCCATCAATTGCCATACACTCACGCTCAAGTCACTATCGCCTGCATCAGGGGTATATCTCCACCCTCCTCGTGCTTGGACACCCTTTTTAACACGTTGACTTCGAACGATCAGATCGATTGCTCGTTGACAGGCTTCGTGCAACTTGACATCCATCTCAGGATCCACCCCCATGCCTAGCATTTCCGTCAGCATCAGAGTGACGATTCCATGGCCATACATACGGGAACCATCTGCAGCGCCAAAGTACCCGGATTTGTCTTGCCTTCCCTCACCCAGGAGAAAACGCAACCCCCGCGTCATCGCAATGCCTTCGGGAGTTGGATCAGCGGGTTGGTGTCCCACCGAAGCCATAGCCATAATCGCCAAAGCGGTCATCGCATTTTCGTATCCGCGATCGGTAATCGAACCGTTGGGCTTTTGCTGGGTTAAGAGAAAAGAAATTGCTTTAGAGACCCCGGCATCAATTTCGTCTTTTTGAAAAGCTTGTTGCGCCAAGGCCATTGAACCGAGTTGCGTATTCGCTCCCCCGAGCAAAGAGATCATTACTATGCAACCAACAGCAATCCATGATCCTCGGAAGTGGCGATTCGGATTCTTGGAATACGCAACGTCTCGTTGTAACAACGACGTCGGAATAGAATTCTTAAACATCATCTGCTTTCTCACTGACTTTTTCCAAGATATCGAGGAGCACTTGATCAACTTCCAGCCCTTCGGCTTGGGCTTCGAAATTCAGCAGAACTCGGTGGCGCAAGGCTGGCAAGTAGACGCGACGGATATCCTCAAAACTGACATTGTATCGTCCATCTAGCAGCGCACGAACTTTAGCCGCCAATGCGATGGTCTGAGCACCACGAGGGCTTGCTCCCCATCGAATCGATTGGTTTGTTACGTCGGGAGCCATTGGTCCACCTGGATGCGTAGCCAGTACCAAACGAGCAATGTAATCCTGGACATGTTTTGCGAGCACCACTTGCCGCACTAGTCCTTGCCAATGAACAATCTCGTTGCCGTCCATCACTTTCTCTGGACGAATATTCACTCCGCGCGTCGTGCGATCAATGATCGTATTGAGTTCTTCACGACTTGAGTATCCGACGACGAGCTTAAAAAGAAAACGGTCTAGTTGTGCTTCAGGGAGCGGGTACGTGCCTTCCTGCTCGATAGGGTTTTGAGTCGCGAGTACGAAAAAGGGCTTTTGAAGATCGTAACGAGTACCTGCGACGGTGACCGTTCCTTCTTGCATCGTCTCCAGTAGCGCAGACTGAGTCTTTGGTGTAGCACGGTTGATTTCGTCGGCCAAACAAATCTGGGTAAAGATGGGGCCCTTTTGAAATTCGAATTGCCTGCGTCCATCGCGTTCGACAATCATGTTGGTTCCGAGAATATCGGAAGGCATCAAATCGGGGGTGAATTGGATTCGGTTGAAATCGAGGCTGAGCGTCTCCGAAAGTGTTCGAATGAGCATCGTTTTTCCTAGGCCTGGAACGCCTTCGAGCAAACAATGCCCTCCGACAAACATCGCTGTTAGTACTCCTTGAACGATCTCATCATGGCCTACGATTACACGTCCGATTTGTTCCCGGACCGCAGCAAATCGATCGCGAAACCTTTGCGCTTCTTGTTGCATCGTTTCAGCAGTAGTACTCATGGATAGGTGGGGCTTTCTATGATGGGAATAGGTATTCGCAAATGATTTCAAAGTCCGATCGGAGCGATAGTTCGGCCGAGTTGTTCTGTCGATCGAACTGTTATGTCGATCAATTATGAGGATTCGATTCGTTTAGGGGTTCTTTTTCTGAGCCTTGCGTTTGGCTTCCAGAAGCCGTGACGTGTAGTTTTCACTTTCCGAGTCTTGAGCTTTCGGACTGCGATCGGGAACATTTCGTGCAGAATCCTGCTTGATTCGACCCGTATCGGATGAAGCATCTCCAAAGGAACTTGAGGAGGAGACTGGCTCCTTTTGTGCATTGCCAGGGGAGCGAGAACTATTGAGACCAACCTCTGGGGAATTCCCTTCAAGAGTCGCAGCGGTCTTCTGTTTACCGAGGTCTTCCACGATTGTCTTTTTACTTGAACGAAGACGATCCAATGTTTGCTGCCGAAGCTCATCGGTGGTTGAAAGGTTTCGACGGCTGAGTAGCAAAGCGAGTTTTCGGAGGGGCCAACCGAGATCGACTGCCACGCGTCGGACGAAGACATCCGCAAAAAATAAAGTTGCACCGATAAGCACAACGATAGGCCAGACATCTTTCAAAGATTTTGCCGGAGGAATGCCTTGCCGAAAGGTATCCACACCCAGTAGATCCTCGAGGTTCTCTTGCGCTAGATCCGGGAGAACTTTCCCAGACTCACCTCCGACAGGACGGTTGGATGCGATCTGCTCAATCAGTCTCGAATTGGCTTGTCGAATTCGATACTCGTCAGAGAATGGCACCGTCACACCGGTCGTAAGCACTGGTTTTCCCGCCCCTGGATTGATACTAACCATATAGCTACCGGCTTGTTCAGGAGCAAATTCCCCGACATATCTCCCGGGCGCTTGCTGCTTTAACGGTAGCGATATTGGCTCGAGATTAGGCCCAATTGCAGTGGCGCTCATTTCCAGAAAATTTAAGGTACGATCATTCTTGTCGGTCGCATTAACTACGATTTGAACTCTGCCTTCTTTGACTTGAGTTGCTAAACTGTAGTTCGCAGAATCGGACTGAGGCTTCATAGTCCAACGGACCAACTGGGAGAAAAATTGATCGTAGTAAGGCGAGCCGATCCAATCACCGGCCCATCGCTTTCCTCCATCACTTGTGAATACCGCTGTTCGTCCCAAGCCGTAGTTCCAAGTTGCCAAGAGGGATGCGTTCTGTGGATCGTCAGGCTTTGCTCCAAGCAATGGGACTTCTACCAGCGGACTATCCTTCTTCTCCGTAAGGACGAACCCTCGAAGGTTTGGCAGTTCATCAGGGATTCCAGATAGGATTTCATGATTAGGCAACTGGCGAATGGGCGGGACTCCGCCGACTGGCTCAAAGACCAGCGGACGAGTGACACGCCGTGCCTCGCGCATAAAGATTTTTGGTAAGGCCGACGAATTATTTACGATGTAGTAGTTTCCACCGGTTACCGTGGCAATTCGCTTGAGTTCAGTCGTTCCCACAGTACCGTGTGCACCGACAGCTACCGTCGATATTTTCACTTTATTCTTGGTGAAACTCCCCAATACTGCTTGGGATGCTGGGGTCGGATCACCATCGCTGATCACGATCATGTGCTTGAGCGCGGCAGGCACCGTTGCCAAAGAAGTAATCGCCAGCTTTAGCGAGGAATCGAAGTCAGGCATGTCTCCAGGAACCATTCGAGACAAACGTGATCGCATCATGTTTTTGTTCCCTTGGACTTTGATCAGTCCTTGATTGGGACTTCCCCATAGCCAGCTGTCCATGGTCATGTCGTATTGGATTACGCCACAATAGTCTTCTGGGCCTAGTGCCTCGAGAGCTGATTTTCCAATGACCTTTTGCCAATGATTCCCTTCGGCCATTTCCGAAGCGTGCATCACCATCGCTAAAGCGCCAACGGCATTGAGCTTTGGATTTTTGACCGCAAAATTCACCGGCATCGCCTCTTCCAGTTTGGTGTTGGTCCATCCACCTGCACCGAAAGCCTCCGGACCACCGAGCATCAAAATCCCCATCCCGAATTGCTGAGAGCTTTTCACCATCATTTCCACTTGTTCTTCGGTGATGGATGCAAGCTGATCCATCGAGTCACCGCTCGTACGAGGAACCCCAGCGAGAATTACAGAGTCGTAGCTTTGTAGCTCCACGAGGCTCGAAAAGAGGTTTGATGTATTGCGAACGTCAACTTCGATATCATTGCGGGCTAGGGCATCGATCAGCTCGTTATAATTCCCGATGTTATTCGCATCTTCGATCAGCATAACCCGAGCTTTTCCCCTGGCATAAGTAAATGCCGTGGCGCGGTTATTCTGAGGTATCGTATCCTCCTGTTGGTTATCGGCAATAAACTCGGCTTCGTAGGTATAACCTGCAGTCTGTTCGATCTTATGAGGAATCGGAATAACGTTCACGTCGCGATCTAGCGTATAGGCTGCATCAGCAAGAACTTCCGATTGATTACCGATCCGCCTGACGACTCGCAATCTCCCTGCGATCTCTTTGGGCGGTTGCTCTGCGGCTTGGAAACGATTGATCACCACCCGTGCGTCTACGGTTTGTCCTTGGCGAACAAAACCGGGAATGTCGATTTTCTCTACAAGGACCTCGGAGTTCGAATCGAGTCGAACAGGGATCACATCGATCCCGATACCGGACTCCGAGAGCCGCTTGGCGGCCGTTTCGGCGGATCCAAGCGTTTGATTTCCGTCGGTGAGCACGACGATACGTTTTGCCGAATCTTCAAGAAAGGTCGCTGCAGCGAGTTTCAGCGCGCCTTCTAGGTTGGTCGCATCCGGCTTACCAAAATTACTCTCGGGTTTTGAAAGTGGAGGCAGGTTCTCATCGAGCGGCGGTATTTCGATCGAGGCCTCTCGCCCGAACAAGATTAGTCCAGCGCGATCTAAACGATTCTCTCGCCGATGCTTTTTGACACTCTCGATTGCGTAACGCAACATTAACTGCCTCTTGGGCAATGGAATGGAGTCGCTTTGATCGAGGAGAAAAATGACGGTTTGGCGATCGCTGACCCAAATCCACTGAATCCCCGCGAGTGCAAGAATTACCATCGACAGCACCAAACTGCGCAAAACCAATGCGATCCATTGGCGGGCGGGCCCTAGCCCCGCCAACGAAGACCTGCTCGACCACCAGATCCAAGGAATAACGAGCAAGAGCAGCAAGATCCATGGGTACTGAAAACCGATTTGGAAGTTGCTAAACATATGCACCAAACAAGCCTAAAGGCGAAACGAACCATCGTCGAAGGATGACGAATCATCGCTGGGCTCGGAATTCCTCCGAATAGAAATTCCTTCTTGACTGAACAGTATAGCAGGGGAAGACACACGGCATGGTGGGTTAAGCACCGGTTTTCTTCCTGTTGTGACTTGATCCGGTTCACCTCTATCCTAGGAAAGCATGTCGACTTGTGAATCTTTTCGTGTGCGCGAAATCCATTCCCACCGCCCGAAAATCCTCGGTGTTCTTCGAAAATCTCTGTTGTTCGACGAACTTTCTTTTGAGCAAACTGCTACGGATCTGCCGATTGCACCGACATGGCATTGGATTCCCTAAGAACAAAACCCGGGAAACGTTGTTTCAACCCGTGGGGCGATCTGTTAGAATTTTGCCCAAGCAGGGGATGGACGTCGACATGCCTGTCCGACGCCTGTCCTCAAATTTCCATTGCTTGATGATTGACCTATGACACTGTTCGTATTTGCACTCGCTCTCGCTATCCTGGTCCTATCTGGGATTTTATGGTTGGCCTTCGGCCCACCATCTGCGAGGGGCGTTACGTTGCTTCCGCGAATCTCTGAGCCTGCTTCGGGAGTTCCAGACTCCTCCGTGCATTCTCACACTCGGCCCGCTTCCTTTGCGAAGCCACATCTCGTTGACGCAACGATGGCGACTCGGCGGAATGATTCGGTGCTCGCGCACAGAGCGGGATCGGATGGCTACGCAGAGCATATGCGAACGCGCATTGACGCCGCTCACCTGCATCTCAGTGGCATGATGGCAACCGGTCCGCAATGCGGCGGTAGCGGTCGGCCCCTGTCAGTTGGACGGACTGTATCAGTTGGTAGGACTGGCTAAGCCTGTCATCTGCCTAAGCCTGTCATTACGGGTCGAGTATTCAAGCGATGGAAACGGAGCGTAGCTTAAGAAGCGGCGTTTTTCGTTTACCCATCAGAAAGAAATCCTCGCGTGAACCGATACAATCTCTCTCCATTCGGCAAGCCGAATCAAGTTCTCTTTGCCTTCGGATTGTCCCCCGTATTTTGTTTGTTCCCTGACGCAACACGCATCTCCTGGACTGTAGCCGATCGGACCTTCCCTATCCTTCTCCCCTCTCCATTGATCGCGGAAACGGCAACCTCTTCGGGTACAGGCGGACTGATTCTGGGAATCGCGGGTTTAGTTGCCGGTGCCGTTATTACCGCAATCGTTCAAAAAATGCTGGGCCAAGACGCCCGCACGCAATCGGTTCGACTCTTGGAGCAAGCCAAACTTGATGCCGAGAATTTGGTTAAGAAATCGGAGCTTGAGCAAAAAGAAAAACTATTTCAACTGCAATCGCAGTTCGAACAGGATCTCAAGAAGCAGCGCGATGAAGTTCGTGACCGAGAATCGATGTTATCGCAAAAAGAACAGTCGGTGAAACAAGCTGCGGAAGACTTGAAAAAGCAGGAACGATTCGTCGAATCCAATCAACGCAAGCTTTCTGAAAAACTCGAGGATGTCTCCAAGAAATCAGAACAATACAACAAACTAATCACTCAAGCTCAATCCGATTTGCAGCGTGTAACTGGACTTTCTAAAGAGGAAGCCAAAGAGCAATTGATGAACCTCATGGAAAAGGAACTCCAAGGGGAACTAGGGTCTGTCATTTTGAAGCATGAGAAGAAGGTAAGTGAAATCGCGCAACAGAAAGCGCAAGACATCCTTCTGACCGCAATGCAACGCTATGCTTCCGCTCAGACCTCAGAGAGCACAACCTCGACCATCGATATCCCCAACGATGATATGAAGGGACGCATCATTGGGAGAGAAGGACGAAACATCCGAGCATTCGAAAAATCTTCGGGATGTGATTTGATTATCGACGACACACCTGGAGTCGTTATTGTAAGCGGTTTTGATCCGGTTCGACGGGAAGTCGCCCGTCAATCGATGGCGAAACTGGTCGCAGATGGACGAATTCATCCAACGCGCATCGAGGAGATCGTAGCCGCGACTGAAAAGGAAATGGACGCTTTCATTCGCCGCAAAGGTGAAGAAGCAGCGCAAGAAGTAAACCTGCAAGGGTTCCATGAACGAGTTATCGAAATGCTAGGCAGGCTTCATTTCCGAACTAGCTACTCGCAAAACGTTCTACGTCATTCCATCGAGGTCGCCTTTCTCTCAGGACTAATGGCTGAGATGATCGGGCTCAACGGCAACCTCGCACGTCGCTGCGGGTTGTTGCACGACATTGGAAAAGCTGCTGACCATGAGCTTGAAGGTGGGCACCCAAAGATAGGCGCCGACTTGCTCAAACGGAGCGGTGAAAATGAACATGTCGTTCACGCTGCATTAGGGCATCACGATTTACTCACGACAGAATATCCATATACCCTCTTAGTTGCTACAGCAGATGCTTGCAGCGCATCTCGCCCCGGGGCACGACGTGAGTCTCTCGAACGATACGTCAAGCGGATGGAAGAGCTCGAGTCGATCGCGAAGGGATTCCAAGGTGTCGAACAAGCATTCGCGATCCAAGCAGGCCGCGAGCTGAGGGTTATTGTTAGCTCGAAAGATACTGATGACGCCATGGCGGCAAAGGTCTGCCGCGATATCGCCAAGGCTTTTGAGGAACAACTCACCTACCCAGGCGAGATCAAAGTTACCGTGGTCCGCGAAGCACGCTTTGTCGAGACCGCACGCTGATAAGCCAATAAGTATCGCAAACAAGCAACGCGGCGAAAAACGCCAAGATCAACAGGATCCAAATGCTACCGGTCCAAGCGAACCAGCCAGCCCCCAGCAGCAACAGTTCCCACCAAGGATGTTGCTGTAGCTGACGAAAGCTCATCGCATACACTAGCAGATATGCACCACATAGCATGAGCGGCAGCAAGAACCTTGCCCACGACGGCAACGTTGCTATCGTTGCGTCAGTCGATACGCCACTATCCCCTTGTAACTTGGCTTTTCGAGCATTATCGCCACGCGTCTTCCAAGTGCTAGTTTTTCCTATTGGGGCACCAACCCCCAAGATATTCGAAGCCCCATCAAACTCTTTGATATCCAGGAGCTGGTCAGGAGGTAGAAGCGACTTGAGCAACCCTCCCCATTCCGCAAAGTCGATTTCTTGCCGTTGTTCCGCTGAGCTTGTATTGAACTGCATAGCCTCATGAAGCAACCTTGAGGCACGACGTGCTGCAAATGCATTCATGCCGTCCGAACGACCTGCTACCGAAGGTAATGCGAGCCACTTTTTCCAAATCCCAAGCACCTGAAAAATCGCTTGCTGTCGCGCAGACTCGTCGACTGCACTCCCCGCCCGGACTGCGATAGTTTCACTTGCAATATCTTCACTTGCAATATCTTTATCTGCGTTCTCTTCATGGACGAGGCTCGGATAGTCACCCGGTTGCTCAAAAACAACGAAGGGAGTACCTAACCTTGTCGAGTTCTGTTCTTTTACCCAAATTTCGACGTAGTGTGCGTCGCTCGGATTTGAAATATTAATAAGCAAATTCGATTGTTGCTGGTCAAAAGATACACTGCGTCCATTGATACAAGCCCAAAGGCATTGCGCATGGGTGGGTAACTCAAAGCGGACTTCTGAGCTCAACACCTGCCCTGCATCTTGCATCAGCCAAAACTCGCTATAGACAGTCTTGCTACTGCGATGATGATTCGCCAACAGACATCGTAGCCCCTTTGATGTTCGGTCGCCATCATCTACCTCTAGCGTCCTGCTTGAGTTCGCGGCAACGAGCTGATGGGTAGCCATTTGTAATCCAACCGTTTTAAAGACGAACTCTGTCAATAAAGGATCAGCTTGAACTTGGGCTGTTGCTGATGGGACAGCCGGCGAAACAACCTCGTTCGGGTTCGGATCTTCGACGACGGTCTCCTCTGGCTGGGAATTGTCAATCTTGGTTGTCTTTCCAAGGGAACGCACGATCCATACTGGTACGAATTTCCCCTCGACTGCGATTCGTGAAGCAGAACCTTCGAAAATCTGCAGTGGGTCTTGCGGAGAGTCCTTGCGTATGTCGAACGAGAAATCGACCACATATTCCACATCAGACTCACGAGAGGCATCCCCAGACGTTGCATCCGTCGTAGGTTCGACACGAAACACCCGTTGATCCCATTGCAAGGCCGAAAGTTCTCGATAGGGATTTGAACTTTCAATATCCGTTCCAAAATCCTTAGGTAGCGATAGTTCTAAGGCATTCCAGAAATCTGACGAGGTAGTTTTCCGAACCCCGAGGACCCGTGTGACCCAATAAACCTCGCCAAACTCATCTATCTCCGACTTGGATTGTAAAACTACTGCACCTTCCCATCGTTTTTCGGCGGACTGAAGGCTCAACGAACGCACGGCAGTGTCAACCAATAATCCAGTCCAAAGTATTTGCAGAACCCCTTTTCCAACAAGCATATCCTCGGATGCATCATCTCCCAGGATTCGAAGTTTCCATTGTGGATCTGCCGTAATCGAGACTCTCCCCTCATCAGAAGACCAACCGATCATCTTCAATTCAGGCATGGCAAACAAGGGACCATTCTCTTGTAGAACTTGCAACGGGTACGAGCCACTGATTCGAAATTCACTTGTACTCTCAGAGGATCGATCGATGAGGACTTGGGTGTAATTCAATTCCCCCTGGCTCCATGATTTGAATTCTAAAGGCCCATTCGATCCGGACACCTGTTCCACGCGTATGGGAGCGGGCAGTGAGAATAGTAATGTATCTTGATTGCCGATCGGCCCCCGCGCCTGCACCCGCCAGACCGCAGTCCCGAACCGCTGACCGAAATGCAATGAACAATCCAAGGAAAGGTTCTTATCGCGAAGAAGAGCCTGCCTTCTTAAAACACCAAACCCACTGTTGATGGGAATGCGCAGATTGGTCGTCAATGGGAACTCCCGCAACTCCGGCCAATCCAACCGGTCCTTGGCATTAATCGCAGGTATCCAACTACTGATGCTATCGAGGCTCCATACGGACCCCGCAGCGCGAGAGTATCGTAGCGTCCCTTGCCGCACTCGACGGTCCCGACACTCGGCGAACAAAACACTCCGGAGCGGAGAATCTCCGACTGGGATCCAGGTCGTAATAATCGATCGGCGATTCACTCCCTCAGTACTCTGATTAGCCTCTTCCTCGTTTGCCCTCCACCGCAATACAAACCGATTTCGATCTAGCGTACTTCCCGTTTTGATCTCGATAAGTTGGGCATCTCCCCATTGCGAACCTATTGGCGCCCACTGCGCATCCGCTTCAATTTCAATTTCATTTCCTAAAAGGCTACCTCTAGGGAAATCCACCACTGTTCTCGCCAACAACTGTTCCCGATCAATTAGCAATTCGGTATTCATCGTAGGTTGGTCAGAAGCTGTCGAAGTAAGCTCCCCTGGCATGGCTAATGGCGTGCTGCGATTGCCTATGCTTGGTTGCATCTGTAGTTCGACCCGCAACCGACTCTTGTTCCCCAATTGCACAATTGTCTTTCCAGTTGATGGATTCATCGAACGCCCAAACGCATCAACTTCCGAAGCCCAATTCCCATCTGTTTCAAGATCAAGAAGGGCGTTGCAAGCTGGAAGTATGGGCAGATCCACCAACCAGGCCCCCTTTTGTTTATCCGTTACCACCCCGGGAACTCGTTGCCCTGAAGTTTCACGATTGCTCCCATCGAGTACCGCCAATCGTGTTGACCCTTCCAGTTGCAGAACCCGTTTCCCGCTTCGCTCTGGAAACCACGTCAAGTCAGTGTCGTTACGGCTAAGACGTCCAGAAAGCACTTCCAGACCGTCTACGGTAAATCGACTTAACTTCAGCGTGTCTATTGGGTAGGGGATGCGAATTGGTTTTCCAATTGCAAACTCTCCGACTTCTATCTCATACGTACTGGTAATAAGTGGGTCCGCCATTGCAAACCCAATGCTGCGACCATCCAACTTGATAGTATGCTTGGACGAAAGAACGGAGGACAATCCAAGCTGCTGACGCTCAAGCTTGTCACGTTGATCAGCCCATTCGAGAAGTTCAACAGGCACATAAACCGTCGTTCCCGCCACCTTGCCTTCTTCATCCACCGGAATCAGAACGTCGAACACCTTGGGGCCACCAGAGAACAAATCTTGCGCTTGCCCTACACGACCGTCGCTGCCGTAAAAGCAACCGGCCCCCAACACAGTCCATAACATCAATATCGGCGTTGATGTTCCAGTCCCTCTCCCCTCTTTACCTCCTGAAAGCACTCCTAATTCTTCGGTGCCATGTGGATCATCATCTTGCAAGTTCCACGACCGCCAACGATCTACCGTTCCCCTCGAGGGAACCTGAAACGTGGAATCCAAGGCAAGTCGACTGGTACGCTGCAGCAGTGCACCGATCCCTAACCCGAGAATCGTAAATTGAGAAAAAACAACAAACGGTGAAGGTATCCAGGGTATGCTAACCGCCAACAAAACTGCTAGCCCTACAATCATCCATGACCAGCGATGAAACAACCCTGCACTAAAAAATACAGCGAGCACTGCGACCCAAACCGCAATTGTTTGCCAAGTCCTGTTCGACAATACAGGCGAGCTGCTAGCACGATCCCAACTAGACTCCCACGCAATCCGGTTCCAAAGCCCCGTTTCGTTGGCTTCGGATAAATCCCTTCCCTCGTTCCATTGAAATTCTCTGAGAAACCAAGGAGCTATCGCACTATGGAACCAATTTGCGAATGGCAGAATTGAGCTCTGTGAATCTTGAACATTTGGCACCGCCGGAACGTTCAGGGAAACTCCAGTAGGGTAGACTAAAAATCGCTCGGGGTTGATCGGCTGAGACGAAAGGAAACCGACTTCAGGCCAACCGATGATTACCTCCTGAAACAATGTCGGGAACCATGCAGCCGGAAGGAGCTTGTTAAGATCCCATCGCCTATTATCGATTGCTCGTTGCTCTAATTTTCTCTCGCTCAGATTTGGACCGATTAATCGCAACCGCAAGCGGTTGTTTTCCGAACCACCTCCTACGGGAAGATTTACGGAAACTTGGTTCCGTTCGCGATCGTACTCCACACTTAGCGATTCCGTTGGCCTCTTCTCGGAAAGGAGTTGTGCACCACCACCACGCCAACCATCGGGGACTTTCCATCTCAATGATTGACGTTCTGCCCCTACCCTTAAAAGGACCGCATCGATCAACAACGACTGATTTCCGGATGCGTCGACGACTAAATACATTTGCGATTCGCGAAAAAAAGTCGATGACTCTCCCCGTTGGCCTGAGTCGACGACCTGAACAGGCCCAACAGATACTCCGCTCGCTGATGCGTAGTCTATCCGAGATGCACCCGGTGCGTCGTGACTTGCTGGCCCTACCTGATACGGCCCTGAATTCTGTGCTTGGAGTACATAACGAACCCCGTTGAAAATCTCGGCTCGCGTGTGCGCAATCTCCGCGGGAATCGCAAGCGACAAACTTCCCTTTAGATCGATGGTCCATCTGCTAGTAGAAAAATCTTTAACCTTTGGAGGAATCAAATCCCAAGTGCTCTCAGCACTTGCACCCGTCGTAGTGTTCTTTTGCGGAGCCTTGCGATACTCCCTCGCTAGCAACGATTTCGGTGCAAAGTTTTGTGAATCGCGCCAAGCGTTGAGCTGTAGGTTCCATTCCTGCCGGGCAGCATCAAAGGTAGCATCAACGGGAAAGGCTCCTTTTTCGGTTTCCAAAAACCAAGTGAACGACGAGGGTAACTGAATAAGAAGTTCACTTGGTTTCTGTGGAATGTCCGTTAACACAAACCGATGTTCTACACAAAAGTCGTTTCCAGCTCGCCGGACTAGCGATTCGAAGTTCAGTGACTGCAACGCAACGTCGGGGCGTACAATCAACGGAGGTAAGCGTCTTTGATCAACCCGCAAAAGAACGTACTTCCCAATCCTTGGCAAAAACTCCTTCTCCCAGCTCGAGAGATCCTCTTCCGCGAATAACCAACTTCGAATCGGTCCATCGATTTCTAGCGACTTTGAACCAGTGGATTCAACCACAACTACATCGTTTGAATCCCATCCAGGGATCTCGATCCAAGGTTCTTGAGCGAGTCTTAACGTCTCCCCCGCAGGCAAGGCGCGAAACAATCGGAATTCCAAGTTCACTTCGCCATTTGCGCTACCAGGATGTTCAATGCGTAGTTGCTTCGGACTGTTGGTAACATTCGTTTCGCCCGTGTTATTCGCTACACCGTTACTTTCTACAAAAACTCGCTTATCATTGGCGAAACGAGGAGGCTTGAGCACGAGTGACTGCGAATCAAATACCCATCCTTCCGGTAGATTTAAAAAGCAGACCGGCGAATGTGGCTCAAAATACGCTCGTAAACGTACAAAGGCTTGTACTCGACCTGCTTCGGTCGCGATTCGGGTCATGGACTCGTAGCGATTTGTCCGAACCCGTTCGCGCCACTGAAATTCCATCCACGGTGGTTGCTGAAACCAACTGTATTCGAGGCGTTGGGTTCCTTCACTATTGCGACGTGCTGACTCTAATCGTCCCTGGGCTGGTCGTACCGCAAGAAATTCCGATCTAGCCCCGTCTTGAAGAATGGTTGTACCAGCCAATACATATCCATTACGATTCAAAACTGGCGGAACTCGAATCGTTCCCTCCGACTGCAAATTTTCTTTAGATAAACGGTAGAGAAATTCGGCAGACATCTTCACTTTTTGCGACGAGGCGCGTTCAACAGTCTGAGGAATAGCTATCTGCAGCCTATTGCGATCGACCTCCACCGCTACTTCGCGATCGTTAAGGGAAAGGGCTCGCAACTTATAACCTTCCGGCATTTCCAAGCGAAACGGTGCTAATTCTCCTCGAGGTTCTGTCCACTCCCACTCATACTGGATCCGAAGATCTCCGCCTCCAAGCGAATACTGAATCGCCTGCTTTGTGATCAGCCGATCAACCCCCCACTGCTCAGAGGGGGACGCGACAATCGAGCGCAACTCACTCGACCCAAGATCTACGGTGAGCGATATTTCAGATCTTCCACTCAATTCAATGCCCCAAAACGCGGCATCCACCCCGCTTGGTGTTGGGTTAGTGTATACGGGGTTGCGGTCCGGCCAATTGTCTAATCTAGACAGCACGTCATTCCAATCATTGAATTTCACTGTTGCTACATCCGCCGATTCAACCTTCGCACGCTTCGGTAACTGCAGCACCAAACAACCGTCTACGGACCTAGGGACGCGAAGACGATATCGCAGCTGATTCGGGCCAGCTTCAGACTCAGGACGCAAAGACCAATCAGTCCAAAGCTCAGGTTTTGACGCATCTACCCAAGGTACCCCAGACTCATCGTGTACCCACAAACTAGACTTCGACGCAACAACGTTACTGTCCTCTTTACCCCGCCCTTCACGAACAATACCTGGACTCGTTGCGTTCTGATTGTTTAAACGAGTACCTCCAGCGGATAACTCGTAGATGTCATCGATCGCAAGATTCCAAGGAGTAAGTCGTCTTCGCGGTATTACCGGCCCAATTCGGGACGACTCTTCATGAAAACGTAGCCTTGTTCGGTCCGATACGAAATCTCTCCCTACGAGACGAGCGAAAGCATGGAGCGACTGAATTGCTGACGTCCCTACGACCTCTTTATTTCCTGTTGCTGCTGCTCCACCCTCCGATAAACGTTCAAGCAACGGCGCTAGGAGATCGAGTTCAATCGGACGCATCCGATCGAGAGTCAACTCCGGCAACTCGGATCGAGGAACAAAAATTCGACGGATCGGACGGGATTCAACGCGATCGTCTCCACTCCCCTGTCCACTCCCCTGTCCACTACCCGGCCCACTCCCCAGCCCACTGGCAGGAATCTTCACGTCGGGGACTTGAACTCCAAAGGCGAACGCAGAATGTAGTAGACCGATACACAAGAAAAAAACGCTACGAAAGGAATGAGTTAACAGCGAATTTCGGGAATGAGTTTTTTTCGAA
>JBIJCS010000397.1:0-4816 GCA_044344575.1 Pirellula sp.
TCGCAAAATGGAAATGGCAACAGGGGTGATTCGAACGGTGGTGGGGACGGGTAAGGCGGGTTATTCGGGGGATGGTGGACTGGCGACGCAAGCGATGTTGCGTCAGCCGCATAGTATTCAATTTGGCCCGGATGGTCGGCTGTACATCTGCGATATTGGCAATCATGTTATCAGGCGGGTAGACATGGAAAGCGGTACGATAGAGACGTTTGCTGGTACGGGTAAACCGGGGCGGACGCCGGATGGGGCTGCGGTTGCTGGTACGCCGCTTAATGGGCCTCGTTCGATCGATTTCGATGCGAAAGGGGATTTGTGGTTAGCGACCCGAGAGGGGAATCAGGTGTTTCGCATTGAGATGGAGCGAGGAGTATACATGCACGTGGCGGGGACGGGAGAGAGTGGTTTTAGCGGGAACGGTGGTCCTGCGAAGTCAGCGAAGCTCAAGGGGCCGAAGGGGATAGCCATCGATGGGCAGGGGAATGTTTGGTTAGCGGATACAGAGAGTCACAGTGTACGTCGCATTGACGGAGCGACGGGGATTATTGACGTTGTGGCGGGGACCGGGGAGGAGGGTGATGGGCCGGTCGATGGAGGGGAGTTAAAAGATCCTCGGGCATGCCGTTTGGCAAGGTTGCACGGGATCTTTGTCGACACGGATGGATCGGTATGGATTGGGGACAGTCAATCGCACCGGATTCGCGTATTGCGTCCGGTGCGTTAAGGCCCTGTTTCTTCGTCGCCGATCGATTGCTTACAGTGGTGTTGAGGAAGCGAGGAACAAGCGTTTGCTGAATGCACGGGTGAAGCCGATATTATTCAGAGAAGAGTTTGTATTGAGGTTGATGTTTGCGATGGTTTGGAACCCGGCGGTACCTTGGGTGGTTCCCGGGTTTGAGGATTGGAACGAGAACCCTGAGGGGGTATTTACACGAACGCTGTAGTTACCTTGTTGCACGTTATTGAATGCGTAGTCACCGTTTTGATTGGTGGTGGTTAAGAGATTCACAGGTGTATTGCCGGTGAATGGGGTGCCGGTCAAGAAGACGCTTGCGCCGGGAATACCGGGGTCGGTGGGGTCACTGACATTGTTCTTTTCGACGTCGACATAAATTCGGCCGGTGAGGTCCACCGGGCGGGCAGCGAGCAGGGTGGTGACTTCGGCGCGATTGTTATCGAGATTGGTTTCTGCGAAGGTTGTGTCGGTCGTTGCGATGGTGGCTGAGTTGATCAGTGATGGGCCCGTAGTGCCTTGGAGGACTGCGGCGACGATCTGTATGTTGCTTTGGCTCGAGAGCGGAGCGAGTGTACCGACGTTGAAGGCGATGTTATCTGGGTTCGATGGGTTTGAATCGACCGCGGAAGCGGGGACAGCGACGAAGGCGTTATTGAGGGACGCGCTGATGACTCGCAATCCGTCTGGAATGTTATCAGCAACGACAACTTCCCGGGCTTCGATGGGGCTGTTGTTGATTGCCTTGAGGGTGTAGGTGATTGTGTTCCCTTCGGTGGTGTTTGCAGGACCGAATTTTTCGATGGTCAGATCGAAATTAGGATTTAGGCCGATATCGATGGAGTTATCGGTATTGGGATCGGAGTCACCATCGGTGGTAGGTGCAGCGCCGGGGTTTAAGACCACGCGTTTGGTAACTGCACCGCCGCCGACGAGGGCGACTGCTGTATTCGCATTATTCGGGGCGTTGGGTGGAACGACGGAGCTAACGGAATATCCTGCGGCAGCGTTACCGTTCGCGAATTGCGAGGCGGGGATAACGACGAAGTAGTTTCCTTGTGGGATTGGAGCGAAGGCGTAGATTCCGGAGGGGTTGGTGTTTGTAGATTGTGGAGCCCCCAGCGATGTGATGGCTTGTTGATCGATACCAGGGCTGTAGATTCCGTCGTTGTTGGAGTCTTCAACGAGTTGGAGTTGAACGTTAGGGACACCGACTTCGGGATTTGAGCCAGCGTTATCAAAGATTCCGTTATTGTTTCGATCTGCGAAGACTTGGTTACCGATTGCCATTGCGGTGAGGTTTGCGAGATTCACAGCGCGGGTGGATGGGCCGACGGTGCTGAAGGTATTGACGATGGCGTCGGCGGCATCTGGGCCTATGACTTCGATTTCAATCGCACCGACATTTGCGAAATTCGCCCCGGAGCCGGAGAGGGAGGTGAAATCCGAGAAGGGGACGATCAGGTCAGCGGTAGCATTTGCACCGGCGGTGGTAGGGATGGGAACTTCGCGGGAGGACGCGTTTGCACCGCTATGAACGCGGATGACAAGACGAGTACCTGCTTCTCCGCCGATTTGAAAGCGGAATGCATTTGCAGTACCAGCGGATGTCAGATCGAGGCTGTTGAGACCAGTGGGATTGATGTTTGGAGAGCCGTCAACGCCATCGTAGCTGACGACACGTTTCCCGTTTGCGCCGGCGCCGACATCAAAGACGAGTTCGCCTGGTTTGGGGGTACCGTTGGCAGCGACACTGATGGAGCCTGCAGTGGCATCGACAAATACATCACGTTCACCGCCGAGTGCTTCTGGGGCGGCAAGTGCCGAGGAGTTTGGGGTTGCGCCTGGGAAGTCTGCATTGACGACTTGTTGGGTGGTGTTGAAGGTGTCGATGACGAGTTTATCGACGATGGCCAGATCAGCGTTTGTGATTGAGACCTTTTGAACTCGTTGAGAGAACCTCTGGGTGAAGCCGTTGGGTTGGGTATTTTGAACAACAAAGTAGGTACCGACCGAATCGGCGGTCAGCACGTAGTTACCATTATTAGCGGAGGTTGCTGAATCTTTCAAAGTATCGGAAGGTCCGTAGACACCGTCGCCGTTATCTTGGAAGAGTTGAACAACGACACCGTTGAGAGGTGTTTCGCCTGGGCTTAGTTGCGAGTCATTATTGGTGTCGTGGTAGACGATCCCTTGGATGTCTGCGGCCATGAGTTGTCGACCTTCGAGAAGTTCAACACGAAGGCGTCGGCGGGCAGCTTTTTTAGAATTGCTTCGCGCGCTGATCTTGCCTTGAAGGGCTTTCGTCCATTGCTTCCAGAAACTCGACATGGCAAACCAAACCTTTTGGAACGACGTGGACGCGAAGTGAGGGTTTGTCGGGTGAGTAAAAACCCATGGATTCGCGAAAGTTACATGAACACAAAGGCTTGCATCGACCGAGATCGAGGCAAGCCTTTGAAGTTTTCCGATTGGGGACGATTGCGCCGAGTTTACCAGCGGTACTCAACGCCGGCGGTGAAGCCTTGGACCCAATAGTTGGTTTCGCGAACATTGAATCCAGGGCCGAGGTAGTTCTCGGTCGGGAGAGCTGGAGCGAGAAGGTTGGTGTTGACGGTTGTATCGATTTGGTCGCCTGGACGCAGGACGCTAGCCCAGAAGATCCCGGTGTAGCCAACGTTGAGTTTGAGGCGTTCGGTCAATTGATACCCAAGGGTTGCACCGAATTCTGGAAGGACACCGAATTCGTTGCGATCGACCACACCGATATTTCGTCCGGGTTGAGCGAGGAGCCCACCGGCAAGAGGTGTTCCGTCGCGTGGAATCCGTGTGTTGCCTTGGATTTCCAACCATTGGCGATTGATGCCGACGCTGGTTCGCATCAGGGTATCGAGCGTCCAGAAGCCACGGCGAGCGGTCCATTGGACACCGAATTCCACACCGTTGAATTGGTTGAACGTACGGAAGTTGTCTTGGATTAGGAAGCTACCGGGATTGTTAGGGTTCAAGGATGTCAAATCTTCGATTACGTGAATGGATTCATCGAGTTGAGCGAATCTCCAGCCGAGTGTTCCATCGATTCGGGATTGAGCGGGGATAGGGCCGCAATCCCAAGGGGAGCAAGATTCTTTGGTGGAGCAGCAGAGGATGTGACGGAATCGGACGGCAGCAGCATCGAGTCTGGAGGTTGCATCGACACGGATTCGTCCGCTGAGCAAGCCTGGGAAGGCGACCAGTTCAGAGTCTTGCAGTCCGGTGATGTTGTTGTAGAAGGGGCGGGCGAGGATTGGAGAGCCTGTGGAGGTACGTTCGAAGTTTTCTGTTTGTTCGTTGAAACCGAAGTATTCACCTTCCGCACCGAAGTTTGGTCGAACTGCGGACCAGATTCCGACGCGTACGCGGATACCGCTGATGCTATCGGTGAAAGCTTCGTCATTTCCACCGAACAGCGTTGTGGCACCAGGTAGGACACCGGCGAGGGATTGAGGTGTGCCGGCTGGCGAGGAGGTCACCAATGCGGGCATGTTCATTCCGCTTGCGAATAGTCCGAGGTAATCCACACTGACCCAACCGTGGGAGGGTAGGCAAATACATAGTTGGCGACCGGGCAGGTCACCACCTGGATGGCAGAGGTCGATGCCGAATGGGTTTCCGATTCCGCATGAATCGCAACTTGCATCGCCACAGCTGCTGCAACCACGGGCGTAGTGACCTCCATAAATCCCGTAGGATTCATCGAAGCCCTCGGCATCGTACATCATCGGTTCGTCTTCGTAGTAGACTTCGCCTTCGTCGACGTATTCACCTTCTTCGTAGGGGGAGCCGATGACAACATCTTCTCCGATTTCCATATCTTCGGCGTCGTAGGCTTCTGCACCTTGAAGTTGCGAGGGTAATGCTTCACGGATTGGTTCTTGGTAGGCACGGGTGGCGGTTGGAGAAACCCTGACCTTGCCGGTTGCAGGCCGCATGCCCGAGTTTTTCGTCGGGGGTGGCAGAGCGGGCTTTGGGGTACCAGCGAGCCGAGCGGGTACAGCATTGCGATTGGACGCTGGAGCGGAGCGAACTTTGCGGAATTCTTGGCCG
>JBIJCS010000398.1:0-4807 GCA_044344575.1 Pirellula sp.
GCACTGCACGCTTCCGAAAATGCAAACCGTGCGACCCTCGCCAAATACCAAACCAAATTAAGTGGCCAAAACGAAAAAAGAATCTCCACCGCCGCAATCACCGAAGACCTCGATACCGGTGTAGGACGCGTCCTCGATGCTGTCGAACGATTAGGACTCTCGAAAAATACCTATGTCATCTACATGTCTGACAACGGCGCAGGTGGCGGCGGTGGCGGTGGCGCAGGCGGCAACCCACAAGACGCCGACAACCGCTCCAACGCCAAACGTGGCCTGCGCGGTGGCAAAGGTGGTGTTTGGGAAGGTGGTATCCGCGTCCCCTTCATCATCACCGGTCCCAACGTGGCACCCAACTCTTGGTCCCATACCCCAATCGTCGGCTACGACTTGTTCCCAACCTTCTGCCATTGGGCCGGTATCCCTTCTGGCCAACTCCCAAAGGGTATCGAAGGTGGTTCGATCGCTGAAATCGTCAGCAACAACGGCCAAGGAACCATGCAGCGTTCTCGTAACGGTCTTTACTTCCACTTCCCGCATTATCAAAGCGAAGGCGGACCGCAATCCTCCATCCGTTTCGAAAATTGGAAACTGATTTACTTCTACGAAACGCGCCGTGCGGAACTCTTCAATCTCGAAACTGACTTCAGCGAACGAAACAATTTGGCAACCCAATACCCACAACAGGCAATCGCCATGCAGTCCCAGCTCGAAACGTACCTCAAAGAAATCCAAGCCCAATTTCCGACTCCGAACCCAGACTACGATCCGAATTCGCCAACACCGACTCGTAAAGAGCGAGGGCGCAATCCAAAAGAACAACCACAAAACAACAAAAAGAAAAATAATTCCTAACCCATAGGGAATCCCGCATCGTGAAAATATTCAACCGAATCGTTCTAACCCATTTCCAACCCCTTTTCATCCCCGGCTTACTCGCGATTCCACTGGTCCTCGCCACAACGACTTCCCTCGTTTGGGCGCACGAAGGAGGCCACGGTAATACGAAGAACGGTAATACGAATAACGGTAATACGAATAACGGTAATACGAAGAACAGCGATACGAAGAACGGTGATGCAAGCGCTGGGAAAACCAAAAGCACTTGGACGCTCAAAGCCTCGGGAAAACACTTCCACGGCACCTTCCTCCTGGCGACCACAACTCACGTGAAAATGGAAACCTCGCAAGGCAAGACACGAGAAGTCGAAATCGGGCAACTCTGCGACCAAGACCAAAAATGGATCGCTGAGAAAACCAAAGCGATCACCAAACTTGTTTCAACCTCGTTACCTCTAGATACACCGTACGACCCAACACCCTCCATCCACGAACATTTTCTACCGTTTGAGAAAACTCTAGGTCTCCGTTGGGATAACGACTTCTACTATGTGGAATCAAACGGAATCCCTGACCACCCCATGATGGTCGGTATCACCGCTTGGCAACAACAAGTTCCCATGCCGCAATCTTATACCGGTCGCAATGCTTGGCGCATACCTTTGCACCCAAAGCCCGCAGCAAAACCCATGTCCGCAAAGACAAACTTCTTTCGAGGAGCCATCGCATTGGCGGTCAATGGAATCCCCATCTTTAATCCCATCAAGAACGACGGAAAGACCGACACGCTCGTCGCAGGGGAGCTTGATCAATACGGTGGCCACTGCGGACGCGCTGACGATTATCACTATCACATCGCACCCGTCCATCTTGAACCAATCGTCGGCAGAGGTAACCCAATCGCTTATGCACTGGATGGCTATCCTATTTATGGATACCAAGATCCCCAAGATCCAGACTATGCAGCGTTGGATCGGTGGAACGGGCACCAGGACAAACAAGGCAGTTATCACTATCATGCCACGAAAAACTACCCGTATCTCAATGGCGGATTCTACGGAGAAGTCGTCGAACGCGATGGGCAAGTCGATCCGCAACCACGTGCTCAGAGTCCACGTCCAGCCCTCCCGCCATTACGTGGAGCACGTATTGTTGGATTCGAAGAAACATCCCCCAAGAGTTATCAACTCACCTACGAAATCGCCAGCAAAAAAGGCTATGTCCGTTACAAGCTTGCCGAGGACGGTTCCGCTGCTTTTGAGTTTCAAGACCCACAAGGAACCGTCCGAAAAGAAAGCTATAAAGCCCCTGGGCCACGACGTGAGCCCCCCGCAAACGATCGCGCTCGCAATAATCCACAAGCTCGTTCCAAATCCGAAAACTCTACTACTCCTTCAAAGAACTCCATTCGATTGACGAGTAGCTCGATCGATCGACAGTCACGCATTTCGAAAGACTGTACATGCGACGGAGCTGGTCATTCTCCAGCAATCGCGTGGGAGAATCTTCCACCTGATACTCAATCGGTAGCAATCTCCTTATGGCACGTAGCACCTGATCAAGAAAAATCGTATTGGCTTGTGTACAACATCGATCCGACCAAGTACAACATTCCCGAGAATGCTTCTACGAAAGAACTAAGCGGAACGCTTGGTCTGAACGACAAAAAGAAAAACAACTACGATCCGATGTGTTCGCGAGGACCGGGAGTGAAGTCCTACAAGGTCACCCTCTACGCCCTCTCGAAAAAACTCGAACTCGATGGCAAGTCCACCGATCGCAAAAAATTCTTAGAAGCGATCAAGGACTGCAAGCTTGGTGAATCCACCTTGGAGTATCAGTACGAACGTCCCAGGTAACCTTGTCGTGGATCGCTCCTGCGATCCACCTAAAGCAAGGAGTCGAGTTGCATGAACTCCGCAGAATGCTTTTCCGCGATCGATTGCAACACATCGTCCACCCAAAACTCATCCGGAATCGACTCGTCCAGCGAACTCATTTCGCTATCGTCAAAATGCTCAAAAACTTCCTCAAGTGAATCGCTATCGATGACTCCTTTCTCAATCTGACTCGTTAACTCCGCCGGCAACATCTCCCAAGCTCTTCGGCATAGACCCGCCGCTTCATGCAATCCTAGACTCTCATAAGCCTCCAAGGCGATAGGAAATAAATTCGGTGTGTTATAGGCCGCTTGCGCAAACCCCCCGTTTCCAACCTGATAGTTGAACTCATACAACACAAAAAACTTCCGAACACCCTCTGGCCACTGTTCCAACGCCGGCAACTCCTCAAGCCTCTCATACAAGGCCGACGCAATCTGCTCGATAAACTCTCGGTGCTCAGGATCGTAAGGCCCAGGGGTATGCTCCAAAAAAATCTTCTGAAAGTCGTAGCGGTAGTTACTCATCAATACACCTGTAATCAATTTTGCTTTATCTTGCTCATCATCGCAGTACACGCCAACTGCAGTACACGCCAGCAAGCTTTATCGTATACCACGCGAAAAACCATGTACACCATCCCCGGGAGTGCATCATCTACGACATTCATCCACTGAACAAAGAACAAGTTACGGCACTGGTGCAATGGGCCGGACGCGAAGGCTGGAACCCCGGTTTGAACGACCATGAACTAATCTGGAACGCAGATCCGGAGGGGTTTCTGGGTCTGTCCGTCGATGGCCAATGGGTAGCCGGCGGTGCCGTCGTTCGCCATAACCCTTCATTCGGTTTTATGGGACTTTTCATCGTCGAACCCAAGCACCGTAGCCAAGGTCTTGGACGAAAACTCTGGTATGCTCGACGTGATCACCTTCTCGCGCGCCTTCAACCAGACGCTACCATCGGGCTCGATGCCGTCGATGCCATGGTCGGTTTCTATGCCCAAGGTGGATTCGAACCTTTCACCCGCCACCGACGGTTTCAATGGGAACCAAAACTACCACCCGTAAATCAGCTTCACAGTAATGATCTCCACAGTAATGATCTCCATAGTGGGCTTGCAACTAGCATCTCCATTCGACCCTACCAGCAATCAGACTTTCACTCGGTACACGATATGGACACACACTGCTTTCCAGGGGAACGAACCCAAGTCCTTTTGCCATGGATCAAGCAACCCAACGCGTATACCCTTGTCGCAACCGACCGAAATCAGCCCGATCCATTGCTTGGTTGGGGTACGATCCGACCTTGTCTAGTCGGTTGGAAAATCGGACCGCTCCAAGCAGAATCGCTCGACGTTGCAGAATCGCTGATTCATGCACTCGCGAAGAAATCACAAGCAACATCGATCATGATCGATGTCCCAGACAACAACCCTTCGATGACCGAACTGTGTCGTAATCACCAGATGCAAGAAATCTTCGGTTGCGTGCGTATGTATCTTGGACCACCTCCAACCCTTCAAACAGAGAACCTCTACGCGATTCTCTCGCTTGAGATCGGCTAACTCGCAGTCTCTCAACGCGATGGGCGTAGACCAGGAGAAACCAACTTCTTTTCCAAGAATCCAAAACCCCACTGCGCAAAAATCGCCAGCAATGCAGCCGGTATCGCACCCTGCAGAATCAGCGAAATACTCGACAAACGGATCCCCGTTAGAATCGGTGCACCATAGCCTCCTGCACCGATCAATGCACCAATCGTTGCAGTCCCCACGTTGATCACCGCAGCCGTTTTGATCCCCGAAAGAATCGATGGCAACGCCAACGGCAATTCCACCAATCGCAAACGCGACTTTTCATCAAGCCCCAAGAGTTCTGCACTCTCGCGTGTTGCAGTCGGAATCTGCCTTAGCCCCGTATAGGTATTACGCACAATCGGTAACAAGCTATAAAAGAACAACGCCGCAATCGCAGGCACCGCTCCCAATCCAAACAATGGGATCATAAACACTAAAAGTGCCATCGAAGGCAATGTCTGAATCACACTGACGACTCCCAATACGACATTCGCTACGCGTTCACTGC
>JBIJCS010000399.1:0-4803 GCA_044344575.1 Pirellula sp.
CTGCGGTTCGTGTAGATGGACGGACTGTTGCTGAACGGGTTGCAACCGGATGGGCTGCCACCGGGCGGGGGGATTTAACCGAGCTGACCATTCGAACCTACCTAACTCTAAAGTGTATTTCGGCGCGATCGAAATCGTTCAAATCGTTCATTCGCGTTGTTTATATCGTCCTGCGACCTGCGTCGCAATACGCCAAGGACGAATTTTACGAAATTACCGAATCCCCGAAGAAAATCCTGATTTTTCTGAATAAGAACCAAAGCTCGGGTGTCCGGTCTATATCAGAAACCGTACGATAGTAACGCCGTTAACGTTCATTGCTGAACGATTTTTTCGTCCAGCAGGTTAGCGCACAAGCCGAGACGCTTCTGCCAAATGAACGATTTAGGGGTGACCGTGAACGAATTCTCGGGTAGCCTTGTCCCACTGGGCGAGTTCGGGGTATCTCGAACACAAAGCAAACCGCTACAGCGAAACGTTGACAAAATCGGTGGAACGCTGTCAGAAATCACATTGCGGGAATTGACACCCATGGAAAATAAGTAGCCGAGCGTTCCAATCGCTGGTGATGCTCGGTTTGAATGGTTGGCCGTCGAAAACAAATTGTGTTAGCTGTCGAAAAGAATCGTGTTGGCTGTCCATAAGAGTCCATAAAATCGTGTACCGAATAATGACCGCACCGAAGGTTGGAGCATCGATCATTAGGCTTTACCGATGAGTCTCGAAAGTAGTTTTAGTCCCAAACAAGTTGCACAAGCTTTGCAGGTAAGCGAATCCTCGGTAAAGCGATGGTGCGACCGTGGAGTGATTCGGACCGACCGAACGCACGGTGGCCACCGTCGTATTCCGCTGGAATACTTGATGGAGTTTCTCGAATCGACCAACCGTCGGATCATCGATCCGCATGCGATCGGGTTGCAGGATCACCGCCAGCTAAACCGCGATGCTCTAGCAGGACTTGAGCTCCAAGCAGTCCAACGAAGCGACGACGACTCTCTCGTCAGTGATCCGATGCTAAGGGAGCAATTCGAACGCGCCCTGTTGGCTGGCGACGAAGAACAGTGCCGAAAGGTCATCAGTTCCTGGTACACATTGCACGGCGGCATGGTCAGCGTTGCTGACGAACTCTTGGCCCCCACTTTCCACGCGATCGGCGAACTATGGGAATGCGGTCGAGCCGATGTCTACCAAGAACGGCGCGGTTGCGAGATTTGTATCCGATTGATCCACGAACTACGGCGGCTCGTCAGCGAACCAACCCCTGACGCCCCTTTGGCAATGGGAGGAACTTCGGAACATGACCATTATCAAGTCGCAAACCAACTCATCGAAATTATCTTCCGCGAGGCAGGCTGGAGAACCATCAGCCTCGGCTCAGCCGTCCCTTTTTCCAGCATGCTCTCCGCAATCGAGCGATACCGCCCACGAGTGTATTGGCTAAGCGTCTCGTACATCGCCGATGAAGAAAACTTTTTGAAACAATTCCAAGACTTTGCTACCGCCATACCGACCGGAACCATGCTGGTTGTCGGTGGACGATGCCTGACCGAATCTCTGCGAAGACGGATGCAATTCGCAGCCTACTGCGATAGCCTTCGCCAACTCTCGATGCTCGCCAGAAGCTTGCAAGCCGGCTGATTTCCGTTCGGAATTACCCCAGACACTCGGAATTGCCCCAGACACGACGAGCTTTGAGGTAAAATGCTGACCGCTTAGACAGATCGGTCACTCTCTGCCCCGGTTCTTTGATGCTTGAAATGCCACCTACCCCCACATTTCTTCAGCGACGGAACTTCCTGCGTTCCCTCGGAGCAGGCTTCGGTGCTCTGGCTTGTGACGCTATGGCAAGCCCCAGCGAAGGCATCGATCCACTCTCTCCGATGAAAGCCCGCTCACCCCACTTCGAGCCAAAAGCCAAATCCGTGATCTTTCTTTTTATGGTCGGCGGCCCCTCGCAAATCGATACGTTTGACCACAAGCCACTTCTTGAAAAACTCGATGGCAATCCTGTTCCCGAATCCCTCCGCAAAGCGCTCGAAGGGACTAAGCACGCGAACGTGTTCCATGGTTGCGACGACCACGTAATGAAAAGCCCTTTTACCTTTCGGCAATATGGTCAATCCGGAATGTGGGTCAGCGAACTGATGCCAAAGACCGCCGAGTTGGTTGATGAACTGTGCTTCGTCCACTCCATGCAAGCCGACTCGAACAATCATGCACCGGCAAGTTACCAAATGCACACAGGAGACATCCGAGCTGGAAAAGCCAGTCTCGGTTCATGGGTCACCTATGGATTGGGATCGGAATCCGAAGATTTGCCAGGCTATGTCGTACTCTTCGATGCCGGGCCACTCGGGGGAGCAGCAAACTATACCAATGGCTTCCTGCCACCCGCTTTCCAACCCACCCGATTCCGATCGACCCTCCCTCCACTGTTTCACCTACAACCACCAGCCGAGTTCGCCCAAGGGCAACGTCAATCGCTTGATCTGCTTAACAAGCTCAACGGCCTGCACCGCAACCAACAATCCGTCTACACTGGAATCACACCACATGACGCTGCAGCTGGCAACCATGGGGCAGGGCAGGGCAGTGCGCTCGAAGCCCGTATAGCCTCCTATGAGCTTGCATACCGCATGCAATCGAGCGCCATGCAAGTCGGTGACTTGGACCAAGAACCTGCCCACATCCACTCTCTTTATGGACTCAACGATCCAGAAGCACGAACGCAGAGTTTCTCACGCAAATGCTTGATGGCCCGACGGCTCGTTGAAAGTGGCGTGCGGTTCGTTCAAGTCTACGACATGCCGGATAAAGACGGATGGGATGCACATGCCAAACTCGAAGAGAACCATCGCCCTCGCGCGCGGTGGACAGATCAAGGTGTATCAGGGCTACTGCAAGACTTAAAGCAACGCGGACTCCTTGAGAGCACTCTTGTTATCTGGGCAAGCGAGTTTGGACGAACCCCCATGAAACAAGGTGAACTGGGACGCCAACACAACGCAGCTGGCTTCACCATCTGGATGGCCGGTGGAGGCGTTCGCCCAGGAATACGACTCGGCGCTACGGATGAGATCGGACTGATGGCCGTCGAACGCCCAATCCAATTCCGTGACCTGCACGCGACCATCCTGTCCTGCCTTGGACTCGATTACGAACGCCTTTCATTCGAAGTCAGCGGACGTGATGAACGATTGACCGGAGTAGCCGGATCTGCCAAACCGCTGACGGAGATCCTACTGTGAATATCCGCTCAGCCCTGTCTCTCGCAACGTTGCTTTCACTTACATCCCCCAGTGCCAGCAGCTATGACGAATCCGGCACCGCACCGCAGGAGCCTCAGCAAGCATCTACCACTTGGGAACCAGAGCGCCTTGAACTCTGGAGCTTGCAACCAATCTCCCGAGCTGAAGTAAATCTTGCTTACACCGCTGCCACCGCGAAACCAACCTACCTGCCACCCGACGACCCGATCGACCTTCTACATCCCTTACCCTGGAATACGCCCACAACACCCCTTTCGAAAGATGAACTCCTTCAGCGATTGACACTCGACCTCGTCGGTTTGCGCGCAACCTATGAAGAAATCGAACTGTTTGAGAACGATCGTTCACCCCAAGCCTACGAGCGACAAGTCGATCGGCTTTTACAAGACCCTCGCTTCGGCGAACATTGGGCCAGAATGTGGCTCGATGTCGTTCGCTACTCCGACAGCAACGGCTTCGACTGGGACGAGTTTCGCAAAGAAGCTTGGCGCTACCGTGACTTTGTCGTCCGCGCATTGAACGAAGATCTCCCCTACGATTCCTTTTTACTCTGGCAACTCGCAGGAGATGAACTCGCAGGAGAAGCCATCGTACGCGGATATCCCCAAACAACCCAAGAACGCGAACAGTTGCTTGCCACAGGTTACCTTCGCATGGGACCTTACGATAATGCTGCCAAGCTTTTCAACGAACAAGATCGCGCGCGCGAAGAAGTTTTGACCGATCTGACAGAAACTACCGCAGCGGCATTCCTCGGACTGACCCTCGCGTGCTGCCGCTGCCACGACCACAAAACAGATCCGCTATCCCAAGAAGACCATTATCGATTCAGAGCATTCTTCGCAGCAACAAACTTTTTAGATGACCTAAGTATCGAAGCCCCATCCCATAATGCAGACCCCAACGACGGCCAGAATAACGACGGCCAGAATAACGACGGCAAGCGTGTTGCGGAAAGGGGGCGCAGTGGCGAGGAAGTTAATCGCGCAAGCATCAAAGGCTTTTTCATGAGCGATCGAGTCGATCAGATCGACTCGATTCATGTCCTCAAACAAGGAGATCATCGTGCACCGATGCAAGCTGTCGAGCCGGCGTTCCCAAGCGTATTGGGAAGATCTCCACCAAATCTAGCCCCACCATCGCATGGGAAAACAACCGGACGACGTCTTGCCCTTGCCCGATGGATGACCGATCCAGCGAACCCCTGGACGGCGCGTGTGTACGTCAATCGAATCTGGCAACAACTCTTCGGTAAAGGAATCGTTTCAACCCCAAACGACTTCGGAATTACTGGGAGCAAACCTAGTTCGTTCGCACTGCTCGATCACCTTGCACTCGAGCTTGTCGAACACGAATGGTCCACCAAAAAGTTGGTTCGCAATATCGTCCTGTCTGAGGCTTATCGCAAGCAACACCTCGCAGGATCCAATGCAAACTCTCGACGCCTCAGCGCCGAACAAATGCGTGATGTCTTGTTACAAGTCACCGGACAAATCAATTATCGCTTGGGTGGCCCTCCCGTCTGGCCCGAAGT
>JBIJCS010000400.1:0-4800 GCA_044344575.1 Pirellula sp.
CGGTAGAGATCGAAATGGTTATCCCGGATGAGGATCCAAGTGAGCCCTGTTTAGAGTCCGAGGTGGTTGAATTCCTCAAGCAGGTAAAGATGCATGCTGACCAAGGGGATGTTGCTTGGCTTACTCAGCACGGAAAAGTCTACGAAGCTAAAGGGGCCGCGTAACTTTTGCTACCAATCATCTGAATTGAACCTAGCGTGACGCTTTCAACTTCTTTCGAACTCCCCTTGAAACATTTGGAAAAAATGAAAAAGTTCGGTTCCTGTCCTCTCCGCCTTTGCCGATGGGCTGAGAAGCCCATCGGCAAAAGAGACAGTAGATACGAGAGAGTTGAAAGTAGAGTTTCTTCACCAATGCGTTCTTGTTGAATCCACAATCTACTTTCTACGCTCTACTTTCTACGCTCTACTTTCTACCCTCTGCGAAGCTCGCCCATGCAACTCGGTGCATGGCGGAATGCGGCGTTGTATTTCGCGTCGCGCACCGAAAATCGAGTCGTTTTTCGAGTCGCGGGAGTCGTTAAAACACTGGGGTTTTGCATGTGCCAATCTGGCCCCGATCCACACCAGCGGAGGCGATAGAATTCAAACTATCCGTGTGATCTCCTGAAACCCAGGGATGGTGACTACCGCTCAATCCATTGATTGATCCGCTCGCAAGTGCCTGATACCATTCAACTTTGGATCGAGGCTAGCTTGCGTGATAGGCTGCGTTGGTGAGGTCTACAGGGTTTTGGGTGATCCGGCTAAAGGACTAGCTTGGCCTTAGTAATCTTTCCGCAATCAAAAAGGTGTATTATGGGAACATCCCCGGTTTCGATGGTATCGCTGGTCTACGTTGTTTCACTTGTTCTTCTGCCATCCATTCTGTTTGGGCAGACTAGCAACAATGATCAGTGGATTTCGAGCGAGGATTTTGATCAAAGTCTCTCGTCGCCGCCCGGTTACGGCGGACGTTCTGGCTCGCAGGCGGTCGGATCCCATCTTACTCGTATTCAGTCCGACAGGACGGTACTCGTACTCGATAGGTACGTCGACACATCGATCCCCGACATGATGCACCGACTGCATCTTCTCACCCCGCAGAGGGTGATTCCGATACTCGATCGTCCATCCCATCGCAAACTCGAATCAATCACGTGCATCGTCGACCAGGGCGAAATGGTACAATCCAACAAACCTAGTACAAGTACCGTCCGCCGCGGCGGACTGAGTACGAGTACGAAAGAACAGCCAGAACAAAGCCATGCAACAAAGTTGCCGATCGGCGGCGCTTGAAATGGTAAATTTTTTGGCGGCCACTCGGTGATGGTTGTCGTTCGCACGTCGCTGGTTTCAATCATGAACATGTACAACATCAATCCATCAAAGGCGCTCGTAGAGCCCACACACGGGCGCGTGGGTGCTTTGGCTGAAGTCTTTCTTTTGCTCGCATGCCAGGCAGATGCATCACAGATCAAGTTCGCTACCAAAGGCGAATCGTTAAGGATCGCCGAGGTTATTGATGGCACGCTATATGAATTTCCACAACCACCGGATTGCTTACGTGCTCCGATGCTTGAGCAACTGCGACGGATCTTTTCTATGTCCGATGAACAAAGTCAGGCTGAGTGCGAACTGTGCCTTCAATGCAGTACAGCCTACGTCGAAATTGAATTCAGAAATGGCGGGGCTGTGGTGGCAATAACTCGTAACTTTGAGAGTCGAACCGCCATAGAACAGGTGCTGCATCGTTTTTGGCGAGACAACGCTGCTAGCCAGGGCTTTTTTGTACTCGCTCAGTACTACGTGATGGACGCCCTGCGGTTGTTGTCAATGCGGCGAACAAGGCGATCCACCCAAGTCGCGGAACGGCCGCTGCCTGATGGCAAATACTAGTCCGCGACTGGGTGATCGCAAACGTTATGCGAGTAACTCATGGAACATCATGAACCAAGACTGGGCGAACCGGCACCTTGGTTTGAATGCCGGTCACCCGTGAATCCTCGTTTTCACTTCGACACCATTGCGGGGCGCTTTATCGTGCTCTGCTTCTTTGGCTCTTGTTCCAACGCGATTGCTCGACAGACGTTGGACGCGTTCCGGGCGCGTCGCGGGATCTTCGACGACACCGAGTGCTGCTTCTTCGGCGTCAGTGTCGACCCGCAAGACGAATCGCAGGGCCGCGTTCAGGAGGATTTGCCCGGGATTCACATTTTTTGGGACTTTGACCAACGCGTTAGCTCATTGTATGGTGCAGCTGACAATACTCGGATATCGGAGTACGCACCGCAGACTTATGTGCTGGACGAACGTCTGCGTGTTGTCGCGATCGTTCCGTTCGTGACAGCCCCAATAGAGCATGTCGATGCCGTCATGGCGGCTCTCAACTCGCTGCCCCGTTTGAAACCCGCTTCTCTGGCCGATGTTCCGGCTCCGGTACTTGTTGTTCCGCGAATCTTTGAACCTGAACTGTGTCGAACGTTGATTCAATACTATGACCAACTCGGCGGCCAGGAGTCTGGCTTCATGCGCCAAGTTGACGGCAAGACGGTCGCTGTTCATGACCACGGCCAAAAGCGGCGGCGCGATCAGGAGATCAAGGATGAACGATTACGGAATGCTTGCATGCATCGCATTCACGATCGGCTGTTTCCCGAGATTCACAAGGCATTTCAATTTCGTGTCACGCGGATTGAACGGTACATTGTCGCCTGTTACGACAGCTCGACCGGTGGGCATTTTCGTGCACACCGCGACAACACAACCAAGGGTACGGCTCATCGACGCTTCGCCGTTTCCCTAAACCTCAATACGGGTGAGTACGAGGGGGGCCAACTTTGGTTTCCCGAATTCGGACGCCAGCGATATGTTCCGCCCGCAGGCGGTGCTGTTGTGTTTTCCTGTTCTCTGCTGCACGAGGCTACGCCGGTCACGTCAGGTTCCCGATACGCCTTCTTGCCATTCCTGTATGATGACGACGCGGCCCGTATCCGCCAACAGAATCTCCAGTACATCGAGACCAAGGCCGATGGATAACCCACGTCGCCGAAAATCGGGAAAGGATGCCCGTTGCCGGGCACCCTCCACACACCACCAGCCAGTCACACCATCACCTTCTTCGCCCCGCCTGCCTTCGCAAAATCATCCTCGGTGACCGAGGAATTGAGAATGGAAAATTGAAAATGGAGAATGATTAAGAACACGCCGACCCGCATGGATCTCAATTCTCAATTCGCTTCGTAGGTTGGCATTCTTCCAACCCATCGCCGTGTTGGCTGCGGCTCGATACTGCGGAGCGGCGACCACATACTCGCTCTTGTCGCCGAAGATCTCGAAGGCCTCGTCGAGGATCGGACGCAGCTCCGGGAAGATCGGGCAACTACGAATCCCGCGACCTTCGTGGTGCTCGACCTTTGGCTCCGGGATACTCATACGGTTCAGCTCCCAATCGATGTCGTCCCAGCGCAGCGACAATGTTTCCGAGGGTGTCCGAAGCCCACCGTAGCGACTCAGTCCCAAGATCACTTGCCAAACCGGGTTGGCCTTCTTCATCAGCTTGTCGAACACTTCGCGAGGGAAAAAGCCGATCCGCTCGCTTTTCTTTCGATGAATTGACTTTCATTTATTCCGCTCATTCGCAAGGGCTCTTCGAACGATGTTTTGGTAGAATGCGAAAGACCTACAGCTCGCCGAGAAGTCTCGTTTCGCTAGGATCTGTTTTGAATTTGTAGCCTTTTGGAAAAACCATCGACATGAATAAGCCATCGGTGTATTTCGAAACTACAGTGGTTGGACATATCGCTGCCCGACAGCAGTCCGATATCATCGTTGCCGCTCGCCAACTTTCTTCTTGTCGCTGGTGGGCGTGTCGAGACAAATACCGAATCGTGATCTCTCAGGTTGTGATCGATGAATGTTCTGCAGGAGACCCAACGGCTGCAACCGAAAGGCTTGAGTTGCTTGCCGACATGGAGGTTCTGGCACTATCCTCGGAAGCAGAAAGCTTGGCGACTGAACTGATACTCCGTCACGGAATTCCAAGATCCGAGCCTCGAGATGCACTTCACATTTCCCTTGCAGCAGTCCACGGGATACAATTCCTGGTAACATGGAACTTTCGACATATCGCAAACGCCGAAACGCGTGCATCGATTGAGCAAATCTGTCGAGATTGCGGATACAACCCACCGTCGATTTGTTCGCCGGATGAACTGCTAGGAGCTTAGAAAATGACGACCGATTCTATCAATGATGAAATTCTAAGAATCAAACGCGAACTGGCTGCACAGTTTGGAAATGATCTTGAGAAGATCGTCGCCGACATCAAGTCGAGGGAACGAAACACGATTACACTTCCAGCTCGAAAATACGATCCCACGTCCATGGCACCCACAACCCGGCAGCCTAAGCTGGTCTCCAGTGATATCTCTGCTCCTACAGTTCCTTAAAACAGAAGGCATTGCCCGTTCGGTGTAATGTTCTTTGGACTACTGAAATTTCCCCACCTTTCGAACTCTTCAAAACTGCAGGGAAAACAGGAAAAAGTTCGTTTCCTGTCCTCTTCGCTCAAAAACCCTGGTTTCCCCAGGGTTTTTCGCATATTCGGCTAAGTTCCTTTGGCCGTCGGTAGCGCCCATGCAAGTCGGTGCATGGCGGAATGCGGCGTTGCATTTCGCGTCGCGCTGCCCAAATCGAGTCGTTTTTCGAGTCGCGCGAGTTGTCAAAACACTGGGGTTTTGAATGTGCCTGTTCCGCCCCAATCCATGCTGATAGAGGGTGTAGGATTCGAACTACCTGCTCGGTTTTATTACCCCTGGCT
>JBIJCS010000404.1:0-4781 GCA_044344575.1 Pirellula sp.
CGAAAGACGTTGTACATTACTTCTTCGGACAGCGTGTATAAAGTTCGGGTGCGAAATGCTGGGGTGGGATCGAAGTAGTTTGCTAGGTGCTTACGAATGGGTTGTACGAGTTGATTAGTTCGGGATAACTGCGGCCCCTGGCAATGGTGCTTGGGGTACGAGGAGGTTGGGTTCCGAGCTGGTGCTGATGGGTAGGTTTCGATTTTGGGAAGGTACGATCCATTCGAGGGAAAGGTCTGTGATTGCAGCGCGGAGGGTACCTCGGGTTTCGAAGTACAGTTCGATACCTTGTTCGTCGGTGATCATTCGAAACAAGCTGATACGTTTCCAGGTGGATGCGGTGTTATCGCGAGCGTTATCGTAGGAGGAGATGAGTTGTCCGAGGGCTTCGCCTCCCATGTTATCGCAGACGAGGAGTCCGCTTTGGGATTCCGTGGTGGGAGATTCGACGAGAACGAGACCTTCGATGTGGACGAGGGAGCCGACGGGGAGAGAGATTTTGGGGCTTGTGATGCGCATGCTTGCCCCTGCGTATCCAGAGGGGATAGGCTGACCGGTTCGGCTGGTGGTTTGCAGGATGAGTGCGGGTTGGCCATTGGGGCCGGCATTGGAGATAAGTTCGATGGAAGAGTTGACGGTTTCGGTCAGACGATGGTTGCTGTTCCAACCGGCAGTTCGCCACTCGGAGAGATCATGGAAGGGGGTACCTGGGAGGAGTAGTGGTTGCCAGGATCGATTTTGCAGGGTGCGATCGAGTTCGAAGTGGAGTGGGAGAGAGAGGGGGGAAGCGATGAGGGGGCTGCTATTGATGGATGGGAATTGATCGCGAGCGATATCCCAGGAGTTTCGGATGGTGCGTTGAGCGAGGGAGATGGCTTGTTGTGCGGCTTGTGAGGCTCGGGGAAGTTCGGAGTTTGCGAGTAGTTGCAAAGCAGCGCGGTGAGCGGATTGTGCTTCGCGAACGGCTTCCCAGTCGGATTCTGAGGCGGGAAGTTGCCTTGCGACGAGGGTCATTTGAGCGAGTTGAATGAGTTGACCGGCGGTCTCGACGTTGTTTTCGATCAGTGAGGGGGCTTGGCGTGTTAGGGCATCGCGAAGGTAGTTCAGTGGGCCGGTATCGACCATGGAGACGATTTGTTCGACGAGAGCGGGGCGTTCGATGGTGACTTGCATTGCCCCTGGTGAGAGTTGGGTAGGGAGTCGTTCGAGGTCACCGTGGGTGATGCGATAGACTTGTCTAGGTTGTCCGCCGACGGGGATGGTAAGGGTTAGTCGATCCGTGGAGGGGGAGGGCGAGCAGAAGGTATCCCAGGGGCCGGAGGCGATAGCGATTACCAGTTGGCTTGCGGGTGTTTCGAGGATTGCGGCGGAGTGTTCGTTGGAGGAGGCTTTGATGGGTGCCCAAGTCGCTTCGCTGGCTTGGATCCAGGGGAGTAGGAGATCGATTTCCCGGTTGAGGGTTGCGAAGGATTCTGCGCGTGCGTTTGCGGTTTCGTCACCGGCATCGATGGAGGAAGGGGATCGAAAGATCCAGCCGCGAGCGCCTTGCATGAGGCTACGGATCCATTGCAATCGGGTATGTAATCGGTCGTGGTCGGGGAGGAGCCAAGGGTCTCTGCCGAGTGTATTTGAAGCGATTTGGCGTTGAGCGAGCCATTCGTTGGAGGGTTGAGTCCAGAGGGAGGTCATGGGTAAGTTACGCGCGGAGATGGGCGATCGTTGAGAGATCATAAGATCCGCGCTTTCTTTGCTGGATCGAACGGTGGTGGGGAGGGGCGTTGGGATAGCGAGCCAATCGCTGATTTGGCTGTAGGAGCCGTAGAGTTCCCAGGCTTCTGCGACCGTTGGTTTGGCGAGTGATTTCGGAAAGCGGCTAAGTTGGGCGACACGATCGCGAGAGGCATCGAGTTGGTTTTGGTTCAGTGCCAGACCGATGAGCCAAGCGGAGATATGGTTGTACCGAGTGGATTGATCCTCTGAGGGGATCGATGAGGGAGGTGGAGCGACGACGCTCATGCCGCTTGCGGCAGCTTGGTCGGCGAGGAGGGGGTCATTAGGATTTCGAGCGAGGACGGCGTTGAATCCGAGGGATTGGAGGTAAGGGAGTGATTCACCTTGGTGTTGGATCCAACGGGGGACGGATTGTTGGATTCGTCGTAGGCGTTCGCTGGTAGGTTCGTCGGATTGGAGGTTTGATTCGCGTGCGGAATCCATGGCGAGGGTGCTGGGGGCAATCATGCCATCGATCATCAGGTCGTCGACTTGGATTTTTGTGGTGCCTGGGTAGCCGTAGACGCTGAGGAGTACGGCATCGACATAGGGTTCACGCAGGTCGATATCAGGGCCGAAGAGGCGGCGAAGGAAGCGTTGTCGTTCTTCGAGGAGTTCGACGACATTTCGGATGGAGGAGGTGGACCATCGTCCTGCTCCGTCGCTAGCGTTTCCTAGGACGACTTCGGTCAGTGCGGCATGGGTAGCGGGGTGTCGAGCTTTGGGGAAGACGACGCGTAGGCCGATTCGCAGTCCACCTTGTGCGCTGCGGATTCGGATGGATGCGTTGAGTTCGGGGATGATTGCGCAGGGTTCGATGGGAGCGAGCAGATAGATATAGGAGCCGTTACCGTGGGTGAATTCGATGGTTTCGACGCCGGGTTCTGGGCGATCGATGTTCCGGATGATTGTTCGTGCATCATCGCGCCAGAGTTGGAATCTTGGTGGTCCTTGGTCGAAGGGATCGACGTGTTGGGCTTGAGTTGGTTGAGGCAGCAGGAGGCTTAGGAGTGGGAGAATAGCGAGGAGAAGCGTATTGGGAGTAAACCGCTTGGGTGTCGTAATGTGTGCGACCTGAAAGCTTTGGGTTGTCGGCTTAATCGGACTCATGGTCGACTTTAGAAAAGAAAATCTCGAAACGGGCTCAATCGCGTTCTCGCGATGGTTGGCTTCCGTGTGCCGATGACTTAAGTCTTGCTTTTAGCAGGACTTGCGATAATTCTCCAGATCGAAATGAGAGGTGGGGTGTGGTGTGAAGCGGTGGGGTTATGCGGACGGTAGCGGCTGGGGTGGATATGCAACTTCTTGACTGGTAAGGATTTGCGACGCATTGTAGGGGAGTCATCCGCGATGCATCGGCAGTGGCGAGTGGGAAACTTTCGGTTTTTTACGTTGCTAGCTTTAGGCGTCAGGATCGTTAGATTTTTCCAAGAGTTCCTCGAGCATGAATTGAGTTGAAAATGAATCGTCCTGGGCAATCGAGCGTATCGCATCCATCATCATCGGTCAGTCCGGAGATGGCGGAGTCGAGTGGAGGAGAGTTAGCACCGGAGGTTGAGGAGTTGCGTCGGGCGATTGAGGGATTGGATGTAGGGAGTCGGTTATTGTTGCAGCCTTTGTTTCAGAAGGTGTGTGAGAGTTCGAATCGTCGCAGGAAGATATTGCAGATGGTGCAGGAGTCGATTGGCCAGCTTCGGTTGGACATGAAGTATTTGGTGTTTGATTTGGAGGCGACGCGACGGGAGCGGGATGAGTTGGAGCAGCAAGTGGGCAAGATGATGGGTGATGAGGATATGGGGGGGGACCAGGAGGGGATGGAGCCGAATCGTTGATTTGCCGGTAGTTCTGTGAATAGGATTTGCCCGGCGGGTTGATTTTGCTTACTCTGTGGTGGAGAGAATTTGTGGGAAGGGGTTGGTAGACGACTGATCCGTGATCCGCGTCTCCGCGGAGTATTTTGCCCGTTCACTATTCGGAATCCCCAGCAAACAAGTTTGGCCATGGAGTTTACGCCTCGGACATTAACGCAGCGATGCATCGATCTTGAGTTAGCCACTTCGCAGCAGATAGACAGGTTGTGGGGTGAGTTGCGAACGGATCAGGTGAGTTTAGACGAGTTGAAGTCTTTGTTGTTGCGCAAGGGGATAATCACCAACTACCAATTGGATCGGATGTTATCTGGGGAGCGGTTGGGATATTTTTATGGTCCGTACAAAGTTTTGTACATGATTGGTGCGGGTACTTTTGCGCGTGTCTTTCGGGCGGTGCATCGCGAGACGGGCAAGGTGGTAGCGGTGAAGGTGTTGCGTCGTCGGCACCGTGATCAGGTCGCGCAGATTGAGCAGTTTTTGCGTGAGGGTCGGATGGGATTGGAGTTGCGTCATCCGAACATCGTTACGGTTTATGAGATTGTGAATGATCCTCGTGCGCCGTATTTGGTGATGGAGTTTGTGGAGGGAGAGACGTTACGAGAGATTTTGAAGATTCGTGGCAAGTTCGAGCCGGAGCATGCATTGAAGATCATGCATGACATTTGTTCGGGGTTGGATTTTGCGTTTCAGAAGGGGATCACGCACCGGGATTTGAAGTTATCCAACGTGTTGGTGCATTCGAGTGGTCGGTGCAAGTTGGTGGACTTTGGATTGGCGGCATTGGCGGACACATCGTCGCCTGAGGCGATTGCAGACTGTCCGAGTGCCAGAGCGATTGACTATGCGGCTTTGGAGCGGGGCACTGCGGTGCGCAAGGGTGATCATCGCAGCGACATCTATTTTGTGGGGTGCATTTTTTACAATGTGGTATCTGGAAGAGCGCCGTTGTATGAGACGCGGGATCGATTGATGCGGTTGAACGTGACCCGTTTTACGGAGATGCCTTCGTTGGGCGAGGTTGCTCCTGGGATGCCTGAAAGCATTTATGCGATATGCAACAAGGCGATGGAGTTCAATCCGGAGAAGCGGTATCAGACGCCGGGTCAGATGCTCATGGATATCGATACGGCGATCAAAAAG
>JBIJCS010000403.1:0-4781 GCA_044344575.1 Pirellula sp.
TACGGGAGGGTGGGTACGGGGGAAGGTTTACGGTGATGGTGGTTACGAGGAGGTTGGTTACCGCTTGAATCGTAGCCACCGTTCGCCAGACGGTGGGGTTTTTCCTGGGGAGATCCACCGCTTGGCAGCGGATGGCTACGGGAGGGTGGGTACGGGGGAAGGTTTACGGTGATGGTGGTTACGAGGAGGTTGGTTACCGCTTGTATCGTAGCCACCGTTCGCCAGACGGTGGGGTTTTTCCCGGGGATGTCCACCGCTTGGCAGCGGGTGGCTACGGGAGGTGGCTACGGGGTGGCTACAACAGCCATGTTTGACGATTGTAGGGTGGTATTACACTGCAAATGCTTTTTGCATTTGTTGTCGGATGGTGGTTAGTCGATCGACACCACCGCCTCCGACTTCTGCGGTTGTCCATCCGCTCCAGCCGATATCATCGAGGCCTTTGCGTACATCACCCCATGGCACGTCGTCTTCTGGGGATGTGATATCGACGAATTTATTCAAAGCGCGAGAGAAGCCTTTGACGTCGAGTTTTACAGCGCGGTGTCCGAATGCGTTCAGCCATTCACGGGGTTGCCCGTACTTCCAGTGGTTTCCGATGTCGTAGTACATGCCGACCCATGGGCTCTTGAAGCTATCGACGAACTCGATGAACTTGGTAGGTTTTTGTTCGGGTGGAGCATCGTGGTCGTAGTGAAGTTTGTTCCATACATTTTCGATGAGAATTGGTTGTCCTAGGGATGCTGCTAGTGGTAGGAGCTTTTTGATTTCTTCGTGGGCTCGTGCGTTGACTTCGGATTCGGTACCGTCGTCCCCTCTACCTACGACGATGAGTACACCGCTACCACCGATAGCGTGTGCAACGCGCAGGCAATGCGTGATGTTTGCAACGCCGGCTTTTCGGACTTCTGGATCAGCGCTTGTGAGTCGTTTGTCCCAGTGCGCATGGTTGATGGCATTGTGGCAGAAGACTCCGGATTCTTGGACTGCTGCTCGGGCTTCGTCGACTGTGAAACGACCTGCTTCGTCGAAATCGACTCCGTCGAATCCTGCTTGTTTGGCCAGTCCAAGTCGTTGTGCGAGGGTGATTGGCTTTCCGTCGATATCTCCT
The DNA here is from genome assembly GCA_044344575.1 of Pirellula sp. Lineage (GTDB taxonomy): Bacteria > Planctomycetota > Planctomycetia > Pirellulales > Pirellulaceae > JBKCUI01. The sequence continues at coordinate 1,112 of JBIJCS010000403.1, forward strand.
TTGATCATGGAGAGTTTGCAGGACAGAAGAATTCGTTTTTCGGGAGGGGTGATCAGGGGGGGGAGAGAAGGTTTAGATTGTTCTTGGGTCGTTGTATTTCCGGTAGCGAGTTGATTTGCGGATGCGACGAGTGCGGCGCTGGTTGCGATGGATGCGGATAGAAAGCCGCGACGGTTGGAGTTTTTTGTCGAGGGTTGGATTGGTTGGTTCATGGGAAGGATGACTTTGAGGAAGGGGGCTTTGGGGAAGAAAACGGGGGGGCCGTCGGAAGCCCCCCCTTAGAGAAATTATAGCGATTTCGGAGTTGGTTACCGAGAACGCTACGTTATTTACTATGAAAAAGCGAGGGCGAGTTGTTATTCGCGGCGCATGGAGAATCCGGTGTAATGGATACCGTTTTCTTCGTCGACGATGAAGGCACCGCCGGGCGCGAGGTACTTGGCGATGACTTCGAATGGAGGGAGTTTTTTGCTACGTACGGCGGTGACGAGGGAAAGTAGAAACGGGTTGTTTTCCGCGATACGTTCTAGGTTATCGATGTTATTCGGATCGGTCGCGAGATCGTACATTAGTCGCATGGCTTCTTCGGGTCGTTGGTAAGCGAGGATGGACATTTCGCTATTTTTGAGTTGGGCTTTGATGCGATCGCGTACGAGTTTGAACTCGATGGAGTCTGCAAGGAGGCTATCTCCGCTTGAGTTGAATTTGATCACTTCTTCGAGTGCTTGGACGGAGTCGCTTGCGATGAATTGATCATCGAGGATACAGAAGCAAGGGGTGGGGATTCGGATATTGCGTTCTTCTGCGTTTTCTACTTGGATGTCTAAGTAATAGATATTCGCGTCGCCGAAGAGTTTGCTTTTCATTTCAGGACCGCCATTCCCTTTGATCTTTTCGACGATTTTGGGGAGGATTTCCGTTTTCATCCGCGATGGATTTTTGACGTGGATGGCGTAGACGTTGGATTGGCTATTGATTTTCTTTGGAGGGACGATCAGTTGGACGAGGGTCAAGCGATCGTTGAGCAGAGCGAGAATATCGTTGCGAAAATCGATATCGAGTCGTTTGTTGGCTTCTTTGACGAAGTTGTTTTCGACGGTACCTTCACCGGCGAATGTATCGACGAGGTTTTCGATGGCGTTGAAGGTCTTTTCTAGTTCCCAGTTCGCGGTGAAGTAGCTGTTGACTTGTTCGCTGACCCAGCTTTCCGGTTCTGTGTTCCCGGCCTTAGGGCGAAGGACTTTCATGATGCCTTGTCGATTGGCGTTTAGGAGTAGGTGGCCGTGGATGATGGAATCGAATTCATTTGGAGCGATGATTGCGCTACCTCCGATTCCTTTGATGCCGTCGACACCGAACGTTTTCAGGCCGGCGAGGAGTGCGATGCTACCGGATGAGTTTTTCCCGGCTTCTCGAACGATTGCGAGTGGATCGACGAAGAAAGAGATTTGGGGCCGTTCTCCGGCGGTGCCGACGCAGCGAGACATGATGGTGGTGAAATCTCGGTTATCTGCGAGTGGTTTATGATCGATACCGTTGCCTGTCCACACCATGGCGAGTTGTTCGGCATATTCGGGGCTATTTGAGCCGACCATGACTCCGGAGTCGATGAAGTAGTGGAGTCCTTCTCCGTTTCGTCGTCCGCCGAGGCTACGGATGGAGATTTTTCCGACTTCTTTTTCTGCGTAGGATCCGCCGTTGTTTTCAGCGGCTTGTCGTCCGCGGTCGAGGAGGATTTCGAGAGCGGGCATTTCGTCGCCGGCTTCGAGCATGACAACGAATGCGGGGTTAGCTTTGGTTGCGACAACAGCAAATGCCAGTTCACCGTTGGGAACGGAGAGTAGTTCATCGAGATTTAGGCCGATGGCATCTTGCATACCTTGGAGTTGGCCTACGAAGGTTGAGTAGAAGGTGCCTAGGATGGGCGCGATTTGAGGATCGGCCATCATTTTGCCCATGCCGGTTTCGCCCATTTTGGCTTTGAGGTCACGGGTATCGTCGACGCGGACGTAAGCGAGCGTTTTGGTGGGGAATAAGCGGGGTGCGGTTGGTCTTTGAGCAAGAGCCAGGGGGGAGAGTAGAAGAGTCAGAAGTGCGGTAGTTAGCGGAATCTTGATGGATTTCATAGTGGTCATTGTTTTACTTGATCCTGGTTGCCAGTTCCCGGATGACTGATTCCGGGCGATGAAAATAATTGCGAAGAGAGTTCTTTGAAGGGTTTTCCCGTTGTCGTTTTTTGTTGATTACGGGTGCCGGGACTGTATTCGTTCTATGGGATAATTTCTTGGTTTTGCGGGATGGATTCTAGAGCGATCCGAGGGAATTCTGGAAGTTTTCAGGGGTTTCTTCTATTGGTTTTGTTGGGGGTGTTTGATGGGGTTATTGGGTTGTGAAGTATTTCGGTGGAGGTGGTATTCGACAGCATCGACGAGTGCGGCCCAGCTAGCTTCGATGATATTTTCGCTAACTCCGATGGTGTGCCAGGAGTGGTTTTCATCGGTGCTTTCGATGTTGACTCGGATGCGTGCCGCTGTTCCGGCTTCGCCATTGACGACGCGCACTTTGTAGTCGACGAGTTGCATGGATTCGACGCATGGGTAGAAGGGGGCAAGAGCTTTTCTCAGTGCGGCATCCATGGCGTTGACAGGTCCGTGACCTTCGGCGGCTTCGACGCAGACTTGATCGCCGATTTTCAATTTGAGGATGGCTTCTGCAAATTGGCGATTGTTGGAGGTGTCGAGATCACCGGCGAGGATTTGATATTTGATCGGTTCGAAGTGTTGGATGTAGGTATTCGAGCAGCGTTTGACGAGTAGGTCGAAGGATGCTTCAGCGGCTTCGTATTGGTAGCCTTGGTTTTCTTGTTTGACGACTTGAGCGAGGATTTCGTCTTGGAGTTTTCTGTCGACGGAGGTTCCGTCGGCTTGGACGAGAGCAGCGATATTTGATCGTCCGGAGAGTTCGCTAACGAGGATACGGCGTTCGTTGCCGACGAGTTCGGGGTTCATATGTTCGTAGGTATGAGCGAACTTGTTCACGGCGTGTACGTGCATACCACCTTTGTGAGCGAAGGCGCTTCGTCCGACGAAGGGTTGGCTATTTCTGGGTACGAGGTTTGCGGTTTCGTAGACGAAGCGGGAGAGTTCGGTGAGGTGATCGAGGGGGCGTCCGCCGAAGACTTCGTATCCTTGTTTTTTGAATTGCAGGTTTGAGATTACGCACACGAGGTCAGCGTTTCCGCAGCGTTCGCCGATTCCGTTGATGGTGCCTTGGATTTGATCGCAACCTGCATCGATTGCAGCCAGAGAGTTTGCGGTGGCGAGGTCACCATCGTTATGGCAGTGGATACCGAGTTTTACGCCGAGTGGGTGCAGTCGAGATTTTGCATGGTTGACAACTGCCGCGACTTGTTCGGGTAGCGAGCCGCCGTTGGTATCGCAGAAGACGATCCATTTTGCGCCGGCTGTTGCGGCAGCTTCGACGGCAGAGAGGGCGTATTGGGGGTTTGCCCGGTAGCCATCGAAGAAGTGTTCTGCGTCATAGACAATTTGTGCGTACTTGGAGAGGTATTCAACGGTTTCGGCGATCATGTCGATATTTTCTTGGAGGCTAACGCCGAGTACTTCGGTGGCATGAAAGTCCCAGGATTTTCCGACGATGGTGATAACGG
>JBIJCS010000405.1:0-4779 GCA_044344575.1 Pirellula sp.
CCTACTACACCCCGCACCTGCTGCGCCCCGCCGCGTTTCCACCCTCGGACGGATATCAACCACACGAAGACCCTTTGATCTCCGTCGCAAAGCACTTTTCTGTCACACGACAAATCAAGAAACAGAACCCAGAACTACTTGTCGTTGGTTCCGGATATTCATACCTCCAAGAGTTCATGCCCGCCGCAGCAATCCACAATATCCATAACGGATGGACCGACTTCATGGGAATTGGACGAAGCGTCCTTTCGTATCCTCAAGCGATGATGGATGCCGCCCTAAAAGGGACTAGCCAACGCAAACTTGTTTGCCGAACTTTCTCCGATTGCACAACAGCCCCCCGTAATGGATTGCCTTCTGGTTGTTACCCGCTCGATGATTTCTACAAAGGAACCGAGACCGCCGATAAAGTCAAAGAAATCAAGAGCCGGTTGTGATCGAAACTGAGCTCACGCAACAACGGTTATTTGCGCTCGATGGAGTTCTCCAACAGTACGTTGCAAAAACTCAAAGCTGCCACACCGTTCTCACCAAACAATAGCCGATCCTGCTTCCAATCCATCTCCTTCAAGTAGGTGATCCGCGTTGCAGTCGTCGATTCTGAAAGCATTAGCTTCAGCGCATTCCCCTCAACGCTACCACTATTCACCTTCCCCTTCACTCCATCGAGATAGAATTCACCAACCAATCGATCATCCCACTTCACCGGTTGATCAAAAACCAACTCAATCTTCGTTCGTGATTCATCCAGAGAAACCCGAACAAGGTTCGGGGCAGTCCAAATCCCTGTAGGTGCCTTGCCATAAAAATCTTGTTCAATCAACGGTTGCACCATCTGCGCGAATTTCCCCCAACCTTCTAAAGGGAAATGACATCCCCCCGGCGGCTCAACGCCGAGCGTCGATAGTATCTTCATGTTTGAAAACAAATAGGGCAACGTCCGCTGTTTCTCCCGCAACATGTCTCCCGATCCAGAGCGTCCTCCCATAGCGCACGAATTCGGCCAAATCTGGAAAACATAATACCGCGAAACGTTAGGAAAATCCTGCTTCCAACCAGCCGCCATCTCAACAAAGTAGGGATGGTAAGTCTCCCAGCCAAACCCTCCCGTCGGCCCATCCGCCCCTTGGTCGTTCTCTCCTTGATGCCATAGGATCGCTCGAATCCCATGCGTTAGCTTCGCACCCTCGACACGCCATAGCATTCGCCCGTAAATCGTCGATAGATCTGTCGGATCTTGCATGTTGCGTTGATGCTGATCGATACGCGTGCCTCCCACAGCAGCATTGATCATGAAGATCGGCATGCGCTGGCTCTGGACCAAACGTTTCGCGAGCTCCATGCCCCACCAACCAAGCTCTGCACGCTGCCCTTCACGCGCTTTCCACACCGGTAGCACCCATAGATTTCCTTCATTTTCCTTTGAATTTAGTGAAGGCGACGCGTAACTTCGTATCCACGTACTAGTCTCAGAAGGACTCATTTCCGATGTATCCGTCGCTAACGCGTTGGACTGACCGTCGATGATATAAGCATCACCGCAAACGATGTCATCCACGCGATCCAAAACCGGACCATCGAGGATACCAAACTCAATTTGGTACTTGATCAACCCTGGCTTCAAATCTACCGCCAGCGCATAAGAAAGATCTTGACCCACCGCGACCTTCTTCGTCTCAACCAATTGACCATCTGCGAGCAACTTGAGATACACTTCCTTTGCTGCCGACCTTCGATCGAGATCAAGCTTCCCGTTGTAATGGAGTGTCCCAAGATTACGATCATCGCGTGCATAGAATTGCCCCTGTTGTGGTTTCTCATCTGCAGAAACCATGCGATGCACCCAAGCATCATCGTTGGGCTCCAAAACATCCAGCTCCACCGATTGCGAAACAGGTCGCCCACCATTGGTCATCACTGCCGTAACGCGTAGCTTTCCACTTCGCTGAGACCGCTTGAGGATCAACGTCTCTCCTGCAACCTCTTTGATCACCGCAAAGGGCTCGACGAGCCATCGGGTTTCAATCCTCGGTTCATCCCCATCCCTAGGCGCATTTGCGTTCCGAAGCGCATCTGCATTCAGAAGTACCGGTCGGATTTCGATAGACTCACGACCATCCCAACTTGTTGGTGCTTCCAATCGAAACTCTGGATCCGGAATCCGCTCTTCGATAGAAACGAGGATCTCTTTCGTTCGAACTCCATCTGAGAAAATCGCTTTGCATTGCAACCTAGCACTAGTATCCCCAGTCACCCGCTTCGCGTCCAAGGTGTAGGAACTACGATCTACCGCGACGACCTCTTCGTTACCTGCTGATCGCGAATCGGTAGCTTCAGACGAACTGCGGTTGAGTATCCAATAAATCTTTTGTGCTCCGAGCGAAGATAGTGAAACGTTCGCTTGTCCACCTTCTGCAACTTGTACCTTCGTGGCCGAGATTTCAAAACGATTTCCCGGTGTGACAACAGGCCCGACCAACGTCTGCATCGGCTTCTGATTTTCGAATTGCAACTTGACCCAATCCGCCGATCGGACACGATTGGAAATCCGAACTTCGTCAATATCACCCACAAAATCATAGTTGCTATACCAACCACCGATGTAAAGCCTAGCGGGAGAGCGAATCGCAAGGGGTGCATTGGGGGTCTCGGACGTATTGCTTAGCTCCCCGTTGATATAGATCCGCGAATTTCCTTTTTCGTAGGTATGCAGGACGTGTGTCCATTCGTTCATGGGCATTCTGCCAAGACTCGACACATTGGCACCGGAGAAATAGCACTCCATTTCCACGTGGGGGGGACTCATGAAGTGCATCACTACTTTGCCTTGCCCATGTTCATTTCCCCAAGCCATCGCGCGGCCATTTGGTTTCTCAGGGCGAATCCAAGCTTCCGTACTATGAGGGTTCGCATCAGTCGGCAAAGACTCGATTTTCTCACCGCAGTTGATCCCCTGCCCACCTCCGAAATGTCGACCTTTTCCTACTCGGCCCAAGGTTAACTCCGTGCGATGATCTTCAGGCGTGACATTCCCCGTCTCGTCGACCAATTTCTCTGCCATGTGCAACACCGTTAGATAACCGTTGGATGCATTGAATACCGCATTCCCATCCGATTCGCTCGTGGCAGTTGGATTTCCCCAGTGCACCGAGATCTCTTGGACAGTGTTTCCAACTATTTTCGGGATTCGTACCCAAAGGCTCGCTTGCTGTCCCTCTCGATCCCACTCTTCGATCTGATACGCAAGTTTGATCCCTCCAGAGGAGAAGCGGACATCTTCTCCATTCGGTTGCGCGGAACTGAAATCAAAAAAATCGCCATTCAAACGAATAAGCACGGGGAAATTTTCCACCAACGCCTCAGACGGCAAGTTCGCTCCTTCGGATGTGGTGTTCAGGAACAGAGATCCCGAATGTTTCCATCCTGCATAATCTGCTTGTTGCTGTGCAACAGCGATAATCCCAGTATGAATAGAAACACATATGCTAAGGATACAAAACAAGGCAGACCAACATACAACACGGAGATAATTCACGATGAGTGCTTTCGAGTTGACGGATTCGGCACACGAGGACACGACCTAGCAACGATCGATAACTGCCGCAATTCCCTTATTCTGATAGTACAGAAGCAATGTGCAAGTACCTTGCACAACCTGCATTCGTCAGAAATTCAACGTCAAAGCCAAATGAACTTACATTCATTCCGTGCGTACGGTCTACGTCGTTATCACAATCTCCCTACCTATCTCGACGATCCGGGGTCGCGCCCGTCCCAACGAAATCATCGGTGTCATTCAAACTCGCAAAGAACCAGTCTTGGTTCAATCCCCCAGTCAGCGAATCTATATCGCTGTCCGAAAAGACCGTATCTTCGATGCCATCCGAAGGATCGCTAGTTAAGAAGTAATTTTCATTTGCTCTCGTTCCAGTGCCATTGCCCCAGATGTTCGCTGTTCGCTGCGCAAAGGTCCGTGCTGAAATCCATTCGGCATAGATCTTGAATAACGCTTCACGATTCACTTCGTAAGACGTCGTTCCCGAAATCATCAAGTCATCGCCATTGCCACCAAGCAACGTATCTGCACCTAGCCCACCGAGGAGAATGTCTCGCTGACTGCCACCAACAAGTCGGTCGCTGCCACCAAGCCCCACGAGAATCGTGGACTTCGATGCCTGGCCAGTCAGGATGTCGTTGCCGGATCCTCCCGTAACCATCTGTATGTTGGTGGTACGACCTGCAATTGCCGTCGCGTTGCCGCTACTGCTCGATGCGAGATTGACACTTACCCCCGCATCCCATTGCGAATAGCTCACAGCGTTAAGCCCCGCACCCGTGCCACCATTAAGGTTGCCGGTAAGAGCACCTGCAGGTGCAATTGCAAAAGAGTCATCAGCAGTTCTGCCAGTTAGATTCTCCACACCGCTAAAGGTCAAACTAGAAATTGCAAAACTCAACTGCCCCGCATTCGTCCCCAGGATGCTCCACTGCGAGGATACCCCAGGGCCCGTCAACGTATCGACGCCCGTTCCAGAAAGTATCCCGCCGATGGCAAGATAAGCGATCGAATTGTGGAACAATTGACCGCTGGCGGAAACCATCCAAGAAGTCCCAACGTTAGCACCTTTGACCTTCGTTCCACTCAAGCCGTTGCCTGTGACGGTTTCCACAGAGAAGTATCCTCCGAGCACCGCTTGGCTATTGGAGACCAACTGCACCTTGGGATTGCCTGCTGCATCGAAAAGAAGTTCCGAGGAGATTGCAGAGAGGTTTAATTGG
>JBIJCS010000178.1:0-8771 GCA_044344575.1 Pirellula sp.
TAGCCATACCCGCGCTCGTTCCCCTCGCACCTCAAAACGAAAAGGAAACCACCGCTCCACCGGAATCTCATAACGCAACCGCGCCTTCAATCCCTCAATGCCCGTCTCCTTCGCAGAATCAACAGGCGTAACAACACCTTCCTTGATCCCGGTTCCATGTTCCTCAATCGCTACAGTCCCCTTAACGAGATCAAATCGCAAAGCAACTCCCTCCCATCGCACCCCCTGATTCGGTACTGCAACTTGCCTACCTCTCAAAAACAGGGTCGCCACCTCCGTCGTCCTATCCAACTTCATCCGACCACGTACTACTCCATCCCGAAAGTCCTCGTGGGTCAGCAATGCAAAAGGACCAAACCTTTTGTCCACCACATCGATTCCTTCATAACCGCCCCCCCATATCCCACTGTAACTCTGCCAAGGGCTTTCCCCAAATAGATTCGAAGGTGTTAAAAAGAAGTCCCTACCTGATAACTGCTGACGGTACCCAGAAAATAACGACACAGGTACATCGACTCGAAAATGCAATTCCTCTGAAATCGATTCAAATGCCGTTGCCATCCGCTCAAGCAACGCCAACGACGCCTGCGACTCCTTCTCTGTCGCATTACGCTGAAGCATCAATCGATACAACTGATCGACTTGCTCCAGCGAATTGTCTGTCAACGCAATTACTCGCCGCGCAAGCCGCTGAGACCGCTCCGCCGTGAACCGACTATTCAGTAGCATCAATGCTTGAGTCGCCACCGTTGTAACGGGTCGCTCCGTAAGCGGACTTGTAGTGTTGGAATAATCAAAAGTCTCCAACAAGGGATCCCGAACACTACGCTTGACCACCGCATACAAACTCTTTCGGTTCTGCTGCTCGTCCGACGACACTCGCCAATCCAAACCCGGCTTGCTTTGCCCAGCCAAAACCTCGCCACTTAACTTTGGGTACATCTCCACTCCACCAACCGCCCCATTCAACTCGCCACTCGCTAACAAAATACTGTCCCGAATCGACTCGGCCTCCAAACGGCGGACATTCTGCTTCCATAAAAGTCGATTGCTCGGATCCTGGGTCATCGCTCGCTGTGCAATCGCATGGTCAGCATGAAGCTTCGACGTTCTCTGAAACGTCTCGGACGAAAGTATGTGCCGATGCATGTGCTTGATCGACCATCCATGCTCGATCAACTCCATCGCTAAATGATCCAATAACTCCGGATGCGTTGGCGTCGCTCCCGCCACCCCAAAGTCCGCAGTCGTCGCGACTATCCCACGCCCAAAATGGTAATGCCAAAGCCGATTGACCAAGACCCTTGCGGTCAATGGATTCCCCGAACTGACCAACCAACGCGCCAACCCAAGTCGCCGACCACTGCTCGGAAACAAATCTCTCAACGGAGACTCCGATCCAGTAAAGAAATTCTCGACACCTTGAAATTCCACACTCGGGCTTTCTACGTTCGCCCCCCTCAACTCCACATGCACAGAACCCGCCCGAGACCCAGGCGCAAGCACTCGTAAAAAACCAGGAGTAACACCCGCTCCCGGTGTCGCCGCATTCCCTCGAACCAACACGTGAGTGCTCGGTGGCTCAACGCTAAACTCACGAACCACCAATCCCCATTCGCTCAGTCCTAATGACCTATCACCCCCGTTCGCTTCCGTCTGCTTCGCCTCTAGATACCCCTTCATCCTCTCTCGAATGATCTCATTATCCGCCAACGGAAACGATGTTCCATTCTCAATATTGTTCTCCGGATTGCTGTAGCGTTGCACCCCGCGTACACAAGCCAACATACGGTAATAATCTGCTTGCGGAATCGGATCAAACTTGTGATCGTGACATCTTGCACATCCAATCGACAAACCCAAAAACGCTGATCCAATCGTCACCATCACATCATCAAGATCATCATATTCCGCTTGCCGCTTATCATCCGGCTCATCATCCCAAACTCCCACTCGATAAAAACCAGTCGCAATCCGCGAATCGGAATTGGCATCCGATAACTCATCACCTGCAAGTTGCTCAAGCACAAAACGATCATAGGGTTTATCCTCCCGGAACGCCTTCACCACATAATCGCGATACCTCCAAGCATGTGGCTTGTATCCATCCCGTTCGTAACCGTTGCTCTGCGCAAATCGCACAATATCCAGCCAATGCCTTCCCCAATGCTCCCCATATGCAGGTGACTCAAGCAAGTGATCCACGAACTCCCGATATGCTCGCTGATCAATCTCCCCACCATCAATCTCCACACCATCGTCCTTCCCACCATCCGCACCCCGCCCCACCAATCTCTCAACCCATCTCTCCATCTCTTCAAACGTCGGAGGTAATCCCGTCAAGGTATAGCTCACACGCCGAATCAACTCCCTCGCATTCGCCCTCGGGGTCGGAACTAAACTCTCCCGCTCTAACGCTTCCAAGATCCACACATCGATCGGATGCATTCCGTCCACCGACTTCGAAGGCAAACGCCGCTTTATCGGAACAAACGACCAATGAATCCGATCCGCTTCGGTAATCTCATCCGTACTGCGGTGCTTGCTCAAATGCTCCGTGGACGATTCACCATTTCCTTCCATAACCCCCTTCAAAAAATCATCCGGTGCCGGGGCTTTCGCCGTAATCCATCTCACCAATGCATCGATCTTGCTCGCTGAAATCTTCCCCGTAGGCGGCATCTGAAGAGACTCATACCGAATCGCTTGTACCAATAAACTGCTCAAGGGGTCTCCCAACACGATAGCTGGTCCACTTTCCCCACCTTCCAAGATCGCAGGTAAGCTATCGAGCCGCAAACCACCCTTCTGTTTCTCCGAGCCATGGCAGCCGTAACAATGCTCCGCTAAAACAGGACGAATCTCTGTCTCAAAAAACGAAATCTGCTCCGCATTCGCCAAACGCGTAAGCGCAACATCGTCCTGAGCAACACTGCCATGCGCAAAGAACAACGCAATGCTCCAAAAGAGCAAGCCGCAATTCGACCATCGATTCATCGCTCAAACCCCTCGATGGGTACTTATCCGAGAATCTCGAAAATCGCTTCAACCTCTACCGCAGAACCAGTCGGAATCTGAGCAAATCCCAACGCGCTGCGAGCGTGATAACCGTTGGTCTCCTTCCCGTAAATCTCATGCAGCAAATCGCTACAACCATTGATCACCAAATGCTGCTCATGAAACTCTAACGTCGAGTTTACACAACCAAGCAACTTCAGGACTCGAAGACCATCCAGCGTCCCATGAAAATTCCAAACAGAATTCAGGATCTTCTCAGCACATTCTCGTGCAGCAACCTTCCCCTCCTCAACACTCAATCCCGCACCCAACTTCCCTTTCGTATCACTGACATGCCCAGAGGTAATCAACAAATTGCCAGTACGGACAACCATCGCCAAGTAACCTGGAGTCTGTTTCGTAAACTTCACGCCGAGCGATTCGGCCTTCTGCTGTGGAGTCATCGCAATCATTCCAATTCAAGTGTCACAAAAATGCCATGGACGAAGCAAGTCGAACCTCGATCAGCCCATCTCGCCCCACCCTACTTCCATCGCAACAGTATAACCAAAGATTGCTGTCGCGCTCGGCATTTTAAGTAACGCTCTCCCACCCGAAAAAACGCAAGCCCCACAGTAGACAGCGGTTCATTGTTCAGAGAGATGTTCGCTGTACAAAAAGCTATTAGTTGTTCTCAATGCGTGACGCTGAGACATCTTCCTTCTCAGGCGCAGACGCATCACCACTGGCCATCTCTTCACTGGCCATCTCTTCACTGGCCATCTCTTCACTGGCCATCGCGATATTCATCGATTGCTCCAATGGATCAAGCCCCAGCACGGCTTGCAACTTGGCTAACGCTATGTAGTAGTCCCGCTCCGCATCTAAGAGCTTGATCTCCGCTTCCGTCGCCTTCGCTTCCTGCGCCAGTAAAAACAAGAAGTCTCGATTACCCGAGGCAAAGTCCCTACGGAAGAACTCAAGTGTCTGCCTCGTCTCATTAAGCAACTGCGTTGAACGTTCAACCATCTCTCTCGCAACCTCAATCGCATTGCGAGCCACCCGCAACTCCATCTCAATCTTGTTGGTGGTCAACCATCGCTTCTGCTCCGTCTGCTGGATCTTCGCCATCGTGCTCTCTAACTTACCCCGAGCCTTCCGACGCTGAATCGGTACGCCTCCAACTACCCCCGACTCCAAAATGAAATCACCCTTATCGTTCAGACTCGTTGCAGGATCTCCGACGTTTTGAACACCCTGAATGGTAAAGTCCACATTCGGTAACGTCTGATTCCTCGCCAACTCCGCTTCCCAACGTAGCTTCTGTAAATCGATCTGAATCAAATTCAATTCAGGACGACGCTGCTGCGCGTCTAAAAACGCAGTCTCGAAATCCTGAAGCTCTAATCGATCGATCGGCGGGAATGTATTAGGTAACCACTCCGGTCTGGCTAACATCGGCGTGCCTGATTCATCCCTGAGAAAAATCGCCAACTTAAATGCCGTGTCGCGAAACTTCTGTCGCGACTCCATCACCTTCAACTGCCGCTCCGAGATCGTCTGCGCATTGATCGATAACTCCTGCCGAGTTGATAACCCTCGCTCCAACAGCCGATTCAGACCCTCATTGCGACGGATCGCTAACTGCAATAACTGCTCCTGCGCACGTAACACATTGCCAGCTTCTACCCACTGCCAATAGGCACTCGATGCCGCCAAACTCGCCGCTAACACATTCTGTTGAATCTCCGGCGCAACCGCCTGACGATCCAAGTTGGCTTGGAATAACTGAACTCGGTAAGGATCAATCGCTCGACCTTGCAATAACGGCTGCACCCAACCAACCCGGAACTCTCCCCCCTTGTTCGTCTCTCGCTCCTTGTACCAAGGTTCAAAGCCACCTCGGCCAATCCGATATCCCGCATGAGCATATCCACCCCACCATAACTGACGCGATACCCCCACCCCCGATCGACTGTTCTCGTAATACCCAACCGGTTGATTCAAATTGTAATAATCCAAATGAAGATCATACGCACCGTTGGCCTGCGTCACCTCTCCGCGCGCAACTCCAGCCTGCAACCTTGCTATCTCAATCTCCGGAAAGGAACGAAACGTCGATGCAATCACATCCGCTAACAACAAAGCCTCACCCATCGATAAGGCATCTTGCTGCAATACCCCTCCCGGCGCATCATCACGTGTCTGACCATTCCCCCTAACGCCATTCCCCATCTGACCCGTACGATCACTCGAAACACCTGGTTCCAACTCTTTAGACGGCTTTAACAACTCGCTTTCCCGCTGACTGCGCCGCTCTTTAATGATCGCTTCTAACTCAAGAAATCGCTTCTCTCCATCCCGAACAGGATCCTCCAACACATTCGCCGGCGGCGTCTCCTGCTTGCCTACATTCGCTTGATCCTCTTTAGCCAGTCGCTGCCCTAACTCCACGCGAGCGGCTTTGAGTAACTCCTCAAGCTCATCAAGCGACTTACCCGAAATCGTCGGTGCTAGTGCAGGTGGCGTTGGTAGAGGAGAAATCGGAGTGCTGGGCGTTTGCGGTACAGACGCAGGAGGCGTCTGCCCAAAAGCATCCTTACTACCTACCGCCGTGCTCACCGACACAACCAGTGAGCATATCAAAATCGCAAAACGAACCTGACGTCGCTCCAGGGTTACTTGATCTTCGGAGCTTTCGTCTCTTTGGGCGCCTTGTCCCCCGTCGGTTCGGTGTCGCTGATCGTGATCGGGAATCCGTTCAGTTGACGCCATATTTCGTAGCCTAGCGGTACTGTCTTGAGTATGACCCAGCCATTTGCTCGTACACCTTGCCGAAGATATCGACTGTCCGGCCATTTCAAATCCGTCATATTCACTACACCCGCTACACTCGACGTACCTTTCCTATTTTGAACCGGCCCCACAACAATCTTGAAAATCCCTTTCCCCGAATCCGTCGGATTAACTGCAATCACCTCGCCAGGAAACGTACCAACCGCCACCGATGGCCAACCAACAAACTGAATTGCCGGCCAACCCTCAAACTGTAACCGGACCGGATCCCCAACGTGAATCAGTGGAGCATCAACTCCCCGAATCGTTAACTCAACCGCCAAGTCCTCCGTCTCGGGAACCACCTCAAAGAGCTTGTCCCCCTCCTTCACACTATTCGTTCCAGCCTGACCACGTATCGCTTGAATCCGCCCACGACTAGGACTCGGCACCTTGAGCCGATTCAATTCTCCTTGCTTCGTGAGAATGTCATTGAGCTCCTTCTGCGTGTTGTTCACATCGGTAACCGCTTTATCCACGTAATTATGTGCCTGCAACACCTTCTGCTCAATCTCCCGACGCTTGCCCTCCAAGTCTCGCTCTTTACCCTCGAGATCGTTGTAACTTTTCTTCGCCGCTGCCATCGCCGATTCCAACTTGGCTAACTCCGAAAGCTCTTTGTTCTCAAGATTCGAAAACTCCACCTCAGAAATCACGTCCCCCTTGAGATCCTGATACCTCTCGCGTTCCAACTTCGCTTGATTGAACTTGAACAACTGCTCTTCCACATCCCGAGTCGCTTTCTCCCACGCGTTGCTATAACTTCGTACGTCCGCTTCGGCACTTGCAATCGTCTGCTGCCCCTGCATACGAACCGAATCGACCTGCTGTCGCGTGTTCTCTAAAATCAACTTGTACGACGCCAACTTATCTTGCACCGCTTTCGCCTGCTCCTGGGTCAATCGCGCTGCATCCTCCGCAAAAGGCTTGATCTCCATAATGATCTCCCCTTCCTCAACCAACGACCCCTCGCGAAGATCAGGCCGCAATGACGCAATGATTCCCTTCGCAGGACTCTCAACCGCTTGCAACCGTAACTGCGGTAACCTCGCTGTGACTTGACCCTCACCTCGCGAAGTCTGCTGCCATGGCAGGAATATGGCTGCCGCAAGCAAAAGTATCATGAGCAATAACAATGCTCTCGCCAAACCGCGTGCAAACCAACTCGAACGAACCAAATGCATCGCAGGAAATCGATCCCCCAATTCTTGACTGGGTCGCAATCGAATCATCCGACGTTTCGGAAGTGCTGTCTTTGGTGTGTCTTGTGTCAGCGTTGCCATGGTTCGTCGTCTTTGTTCAGTGTTTAAGCTTTCACAGAGCTATGGGCTCCAGATCGCACCTTCAATTCCTACGCCCTACCCAACTCAATGATGGTGATCCAAATCCGGTACCAACTCAATCGTCTTATCACAATCATGCAAGATGTCCGGGTCATGCGTAACAATCAGTATTGTCCAAGGCTGCTTAACGGATCGAAGATTCGACCAGATTCTCTCACGCATACGCGGTGGCAATCGATCCAATGTACCATCAATCAACAATAGACGAGGTCGCGCGACAATCGCACGCGCTAACATGAGCCTCGCCGACTGCGACCTGCTCAGCGGATACCCACCCGTTTGCAACATCGTCTCCAAACCACGAGGCAACGCAAGAACTTCATCCCAAAGCTCCGTGATCTGCAACGCTTCCCGCACATCATTCTCATGGATCGATAATCGATGCAAGGTTACGCCCTCCAATAGCGTTCCATGGAACACTTCGATCTCCGACGCGATCCCCACCATCGATCCATCCGCAAAACGATTCACATCCCGCGAGTCAATCCCACCTATCTCCGACAAACCAGCATACGGGTTCCGCAACCCAGCCAACGTCTGAAGCAACGTTGACTTGCCACAATGGCCCTCGCCGTAAATCGCTACCCGCTGCCCCGCCGCAATATGAAAGTTCGGGATTGAAATATGCTCCTTGCCCGACGCTACAACAAGATCTCGAAATCGGACATCCACCGGTCCAATTCCCGCATCAATCGATCGCGAAGGTGGCACCGTTGGCAAGTCAATCAAATGGCCAACCTTGTCCGTCGCCGCCATCAAATCATAAAACGACTCTAAACTCTTACCAATCTTCGAAAACGCCCCAACCACTACCGCTACCACGGACACACTCGCGACCAACTGACCAATCGTCAACGCGTTGTTGAGCACCAACCAACCACCAAGAGAAAGCAACGTCGAAATCGAAATCGCATACAACATCAACGCAAACAAGGACTGTCGGATCAATACCACGAAATGCTTGCGCCGAGCACTCAAATACTCAACCATCAAACGATTCGCACGATCCACCGCAAAATCACCACCACCATGAACCTGAAAAGCATTCGGATTGCCAATCACATCCTCCAACCAGTGCGCAATGCGATACTTCACTAACGACTCTTCAATCGCCGTGCGGACACCACCACGACCCAACGCGTAGATCATGATCGTCATCCCCATGAGCAACACTACGTCAAACGCTAACAAGTAAGGACTGTACACGGCGAGCAATAACAGCCCCGCTAAAGTCTGTATCGCTAACGCCAATAGATCCGTAAGCAACGAAGCCGTCGCTTTCTGTAACGTCATCACGTCAAAAAAACGATTCGCCATCTCCGGCCCATGAATACCGTCAATCGCACTTCGCTCTAGCCTCGGAAATCGCTCCGCAAGATCACCAATCACCCGCACGATCATTCGCCGCTGTAAAATTTCCACGACAAATAACTGCAGCGCTTTGATCAACGCTGACAAAGTCAAAATCGCAAACAATAATACCGCAATCCAAATCAACGGCTGAATCACCGACGCAAAACCGATGGTCGTCACCATCTGCTCCACCGCCAACGGTGTCGCCAAATCAAGAAAACTCACGACAATCGTAAATACACC
>JBIJCS010000241.1:0-7174 GCA_044344575.1 Pirellula sp.
AATAACCGCAAGAGTCGCTTCTGAGGTGACAAATGCGCCGCGTGATGATCGTGATCGTGGTGGTCATCCACCCCAACATGCTGCACATGATCCGGCTCATGCCCCGAGGTGATCTTTTCACACGACAAAGATGGCTCAGCAATGAAATACTGAATGTCCCTGGCACGACTCAACAAACGACCAATCTGCTTCCTCGATAACGCATCCGTCTTCTTGCTCTTGCCACTCAAAAACGTTGTTTCAACCCTACCCCCAGCGACATGCGAAAATACCACCGCTTCATACTCACCACGCTCACCACGGTATAAAACCGCCACCGGGAACTCATCGAGCAACACTTCCCACACGTCCACCGTCGAGATCTCAACCGGCGCAACCCGTAATCCAACCGCCGACCCCGCTCGCATCATCGATAACGCTGTCGCATCCGCGTTCATCGATTCATCCAATAATGTGTCACTCAACGCCTGAGAAATACTCGACGACTCATGCGGAACCTCCAAACGCAACAAAAGCTCCGCAAGCACTGATCGCAATAAATCACGATAAGCACCCGAATTACGTGGGCTGGAATCTTGGGATTGCTGTAGCATGCAACACAGTCTTCATTAGCGTCTCTGATGCAATTCGCCCCCTCGGGCTCCGTGTCTACGTCAGTGTAGACAATCGGTTCAAACGACCAGCGTAGTTTTCGCAATAAATGATGTGAAATTACGAAATAGTCGGCGTTTCACCCCCCAGAAGCTGATTTTTACATATCTTTGACACGAGAATCACCTTCCAACGACCCGCCCACCCAACCCCAGACGTTACTCTTGTTGTGCGGGGCTACCCCGGCATTCTGACGTAGGGATGCCGACTCAACCCCGAAACGGTTCCTCCCTGACCCACTCGTCACTCGGCAATACCGCCCAGACAAGTGTGTCCGTACCCCACACATCAGCGAGTCACCATGCGAAGTACATCGAATCAGCCAGAAGTGGTTTCTGGCAATACTAATCCAGCATCCTTGGGACCAGCGGCGGCAACCCTGAAACAACACCACGCCTCCGTTCTCAACCCACCGGTAAGCCCAACCGGCGAAGAGATGGACAGTCTCGTCGCCGTTAAATCAGGTTCTAAATCACAACCCCGTATCCCTGACGTCTATCGCATCCAATGGGGCGCCACCTCTTGGCTCATCGCCCTACACCTCGGCGCACTTGCCGCCCCCTGGACGTTCACCTGGAGCGGCCTAATCCTCTGCGTAATCCTCCACTGGATGAACGGTAGCCTCGGAATCTGCTTGGCATACCACCGTCTGCTAACCCACACCGGTCTCGTCGTTCCAAATTGGCTCAAATACTCCCTAACCTTCTGCGGCGTCCTCGCCGGCGAAGGTGGCCCAATCACTTGGACCGCAAACCACCGCAAACACCACGCTTACAGCGATCAACCCGGTGACCCACACTCCCCTCACGACGGACCTTGGTGGGCTCATATGTTCTGGCTAGCCTTCTCTACCGATAACGGCGACTGGAACGGATTTGTTCGCCACTGGGTTCCAGACCTGGCAAAAGACAAAGTCCTGATGTTCTTTGAAAACTTCTTCCTCCCCATCCATATACTCTTCGGCGCATTGCTAACCGGCGCCGGCTACCTCTACGGTGGACCTACCTATGCAGTTTCTTGGCTCGTCTGGGCGGTCTGCGTACGAATGGTCGCCGTCCTACACGTTACCTGGTTCGTAAACTCCGCGTCACACATGTTCGGTTACAAAAACTACGAAACCCGTGACGATAGCCGTAACCTCTGGTGGGTTGCCATCGTCGCCTACGGCGAAGGCTGGCACAATAACCACCACGCTCTACCACGCTTGGCTCAACATGGTCATAAATGGTGGGAATTCGACATCACTTTCCAAGTCATCCGTCTCCTTCGCGCCGTCGGCTTGGCAAAGAACGTGATCGACCTGGAAACCTACGAAGCAAAACTTGCACGACGCGCAGATCGCTCTGTAGCCTAGTGCGAATCGCCAGCCTAACACGCATCGCTGTCTTCCTTGTAAGGGTTTGGTCATGACACAAGCGATTGTTGATCCCGAACAACTGCGGCAGTTCGCGCTGCAGTTGAAACGGTTCTCCGGCGGGTTGGCGGACTCTACCGCAAAACTCTCCCAACAAATGCAACAACTCGCTATCTCCTGGCGTGACCAAGAACATGTCAAGTTCGCCACGGAATTCGAACAAGAACTCAAACAGCTCGCTCGCCTCATCGAAGCAAGCGAACGACACGTTCCATACCTGATGCGAAAAGCCGAACTCATCGAAGAGTACCAACGCGGCCATGGCTGATGCCAAAGTAGAAAATCTCGAAGCACTCCAAGACTTCTCCAGTGCTATCGAAACCATGCGTGTCGAATCTGCCAAAAACTCCGACGATGTCCGCGAGCAATTCCAACGCGTCGCCCTCTGGCTCTCCAAAGAACTCCCCGAATATTGGGCAAACGAACTACGCGTCGCTCAAAACCGATGGATCGAAGCCCGCGAAGAACTCCTGCGATGCCAATCCAAAACGCGATCCGATGACGAAACCTCTTGCCTGTTCCAACGTAAAACCCTCGAACGAGCAACCACAAGACGCCAACTGTGCGAACAACGGGTAAGACTAATCCCTCAACTCGCTATCGAATGGGAACGGTTTCAACACGAAGCACTCATGAGCGTACGCCAACTCGATGACCTCGCTGAATCCACTCTCCCTCTCGCTCAACGTCGCCTCAATGACCTGATCGATGTCCTCAAACGCTACGCCTCTCAATAACGCCTCAATAGCCAATACGATAAGTTGCAGCCCCCAGAAAGCTATCCCCATGATCGAATGGCCCCAACTACCCGATTACGGTATCTACTCGGTCTGGCCACAAGAAGGAATCGAAGCCTTTCATCCGGACGACCGTGATAAAGTCGATGGCTGGGTGCCAAGCGACCACGTCTTCGAACGTACAAAATTCGACGGAGAATACTACCACGTCCGCGTCGGTTCGATCATCGAACTTCGAATCAAACCCGTCCTCTGGCTTCCCGTCCACTTCGAAGGCCTGCGCGTCGGTGACCATGTCGAAGTACTTGGTAATAACTTCCAAAACGATGCTGTTATCGCCACAATCCTCGAGATGAAATATTCGACAGTCCAACAAGTCATTGAATACACTTTAGAACATCAAGGCATGCCGATCGAAAAATCATTCACCGCGAACGAATTGGTTCGGTTACCAGGCCCCCTCGATCGCAACGGATTATGAATCCAATAGGTGGTCCCTATGGACGATTTAAAAAACAACCCTTTTCGAAATCGCTTCCTCTTCGCAACAGACTCCTCCAACGATTGCGTCTACCTCGATGGTAACTCACTCGGTCGATTACCAATCTCTACGTTGCAACGCATCGATCAACTCCTACGCCATGAATGGGGTGAACAACTTATCCGCAGCTGGAACCTGCATTGGCTAGAACTCTCCAAGCGAATCGGTGAAAAAATCGGTAACATCATCGGTGCGAGTCCCGGTGAAACCCGCATCAGCGATTCCACGTCAACCAACCTCTTCAAACTCGCCTGGGCACTGCTGCAACATCGCGGTACACGAACAAAAATCCTTACCGATTCGGCGAACTTCCCCTCCGACCTGTATATCCTCTCAGGCATCGCCGACCAACTCGGAAAACAACTCCACGTTCAATCGCTAAACTTCCACGCAAACTCCCCCCACTCCCTGTGTCATAACTCCGTCCACGAACAACTTCAAAACCATCTCGATGAATCCGTTGCTCTGGTCTCCCTTTCCCACGTCCAATACCAAAGCGGCTACGCCTTCGACCTGAAAGCAATCACAGAACAATGCCATCGCGCCGGCGCACCTGTCCTCTGGGACCTTAGCCATAGCGTCGGTGCTATACCCATCGACCTCGCCGCCGCCAACGCTGACGCAGCGGTTGGCTGTACCTACAAATACCTAAACGGTGGCCCAGGTGCACCCGCTTTCCTCTACCTCAGATCCGATCTGCAATCAAAACTCAACAACCCGATCCAAGGCTGGTTCGGTGCAGCGTCCCCCTTCGAATTCCAACCACTCTACCAGCCAGCAAACGGTCTAGATCGATTTCTCGTCGGCACTCCACCCATCCTCTCCACCGCTGCCATTGAACCCGGAGTAGACCTAATTCTCGAAGCAGGTTTATCCTGGTTGCACTCCCGCTCAATCGGCTTGATCGATGCGTTCCTCCAAGCCTACGACAATTGCCTTGCACCCCTCGGTTTCGGCTTGCTCACCCCACGTGATCCAAAGATGCGTGGCTCGCACCTAGCGATCACCCACCCGAACGGTTGGCAAATCACCCAAGACCTCATCCAACGCTATCGAGTCATCCCCGATTTTCGTGAACCAAATATCATCCGCTTCGGCATCACTCCCCTGACAAATCAACTTAGCGATATCGAACGCGCTGCAGAGGCTCTTCAACAAAGCGTCCTCACGTCCTCCTACATGGAACACTCCCCCCTCCGACATGGCGTCACCTAAGAACCCGTTTTCGCTTTCGCCAACTCCTCCCGTACAACCTCTGCGGCACGCTGAGCCCATCGCCGATACATCCCTCCCGATGGATGCAATTCGTCAGGTGCTAACCATTCCTTCGGCGCTTGCTTCGCTTCACGCGAGATATCTGTTATATCGACATAGTGCGCTCGCAACGCCACCGTCTCCTCTCGCTTCACGCGATTGAACGTATCGATCTCACTCGCAATCTTCGCCGCATCGCGACTCGCTGCAAAAGGCGTCACACCCCAATCCGGAATGCTCAAAACTATCACGCGCTCCGAACGACCATTCGCACGCTCAATCGCAAATCGCAGTAACTTCTGAAAGTCCTTGCGAAAAACCTCTACGTCCCTACCGCGATACTGATTGTTCACCCCAATCAACAAAGTTACCCAACCATACGTACTTCCAATCATCGGCGCTTGATCGATCGCAGCCTGCAACTCATCTGTAGTCCAACCCGTAGTTGCAATAATCTTCGGAGCATTCAAAGACACCCCCTGCTTTTTTAATTCAGATACCATCTGCACAGGCCAACGCTCCGACTCCTCAACTCCCTCTCCAATCGTATAGGAATCACCCAAACTCAATACATCTTGCTCACCAGGTTGAATCACTTGCATCACAATCAACGTCGACATCAAAAGAAACATGATTGAAACCCCGAATATCAGACGGATTTGTTTCGATCGCATACAGCAACCTACAACCCTTAAAAATCCCAACGACGCTTGGCAGATCCTTGTACCAATTCTATCCAATCCAAACGTACCGGTATTTCCTCTGCTGGAAGAAATACTCGCAAGATCCCAGGTTGCCCAGCAGAATCAGGGATTTGCACTTCGACTTCCTGCCACGGTAAGTCCGACTTCTTAACATCGTCGCTTGCCTCACTCCCTTTGCTTGCATCTCTGTCGGCAACCGATTGACCCGCAATTTCACCATGCCCCCCAAGCGTAAACTCTGCTGGTGTCGGCGAGTCCTCTGGTTTCGATGCCGGTGATGCAAGCCAGGCAACAGCGCCCGTACCAAGCCCTTGTATCCTCAATCGCAACTTCGCGCCGGGCTGTAGTTTTCCAATCGCAAAACCTAAGAAAGGTTTCGAACCAACCGGTTCGATAATCGCAACGCCATCAACAACCCGCCCCTGACAAACACGCGTTTTCCAACCAAGCATCTGCGGATTGTCTCCTACATCAAGCGTAGCACCCGATGCCCCACCCGTCTTCAGCACCTTGCCATCCTGAGGCTTGGTAACTCCCCCCTTTGGCCTAGCTTTCCCCTCCAACTCCGGCCTATTTTTTGTCGGATCAAACGCCGGATTCCTGACAGGTACGATCGCCTTGGTCCGTGCAAGAAACGCTTCGATTTTGATATCGAGCTCTTGAACAACCTCCGGATGCACATCGGCAAGATTCGTCGTCTCGCCGATGTCTTTCCCCAGATCAAACAGCAAGTATCGATGCTCACCCTCTTTGCCACCGAAAAAAATGCGAATCATTTTCCAATCATCCTGATGAATCGCAATTGCAGGTGGTAACCAATCCGGTACTGGCGGACTGTGCGGAAAATATTGAAAGGTTGCTTCTCGCTTATAAACCTTACCCTGCAGCGCATCGAGAAAACTGACACCGTCACAAGGTTGATTTGGTACGCTTAATCCTAAACCCGCGTGCAAAGTCGCAAAATAATCCTCACTCTGGACTAACGCATCACTTTGCAAACCCGCAGTCGTCATTCCAGGCCAAACTACAACACAAGGAACTCGCGTTCCACCCTCAAAGAGAGTTGCCTTGCCACCACGAAGCGGAAGGTTGCTCGTTGGAGGCACACCCTCGATCTCGTTGTACATATTGCCACCGTTGTCGGCAGTAAAAATCACAACAGTTCGATCAGCGATCCCGAGACGATCAAGCCCATCGAGCAGCGTACCAACTGCATCATCCATGCTCTCAACCATCGCAGCATAAGTCGCCGACCGTTGGAGAGCATCGCTTTGCACAAGCGTACGATAAGACTCGATCAAATCTTTCTTCGCATCAAACGGTGCATGAACACTGAACATCCAATAGTTGAGGAAGAAAGGACGTTCTCGATTGGATTCAATCCAAGCGACAGCCTCACTTGCCATTCGATCTTCGATATGCTCATCCGCCGATTTGGGCTGTATATGCTTAAACTTCCATGGCGCGACATAACTGCCAGCAGGTCCAGGCCCAGGATGACGAGGAACATCCACATCAAAACCCTGCTCAAGCGGAGAAAAGGGTTCGGGACCCAGATGCCACTTCCCAAAATGCCCTGTCGCATACCCAGCTTGTCGAAAGGACTCTGCAAGGGTCGTGTAGGAAGTGTTCAATCGTGTCACCGATTTGGGCTGAACGGACTTTTGGTCCACAGCAGCTTGTTTCGGGACACTTGCTTGTAACACTTCTTCTGCCACATGTCCGTTCGGAACTGTTATCCCAGTACGTGCTGGACTCATTCCAGTGAGAATGGCTGATCGCGTTGGCGAACAAAGAGGACTTGCCGAATAAGCACGCCGAAATAGCATCCCACGCTTGGCTAGTCGCTCGAGATTGGGAGTCTTGTAAAGCG